>JBBSJX010000152.1:0-8862 GCA_038256825.1 Chitinophagales bacterium | reverse complement strand
TAGTCCAAGAGCGGTTGACCTGTTACCTATATTTTATACAGGTGTTCCAAACCTTTCTCCATACCAGTTAGCTACCGGAAAACCTGTGGGTAATCCTTTGGCAAATGGTAAACCGTTTATCAACAACTTTCTGCCAACCTTAAACGATATGCTTCGTTTAAATATGGCGGTTCCTCCAACGCCACGTAACGATCCAAATTTCAGCTCACTTGGATTAATTAAAGCAGCCGTATTAGGTCTTACTGATCCTATGTTTGCTAATACCAATATGGAGTTTATTCCAAATATGGATGGTTTTCCAAACGGCCGGAGATTAGAAGACGATGTAACAACAATTGAGTTGCAGGCAGTTGGTGGAGTGGTACTTGCAGCTATTGGTTTATGGTACGATGACTATGATACAAATGGCAGCCCGGTTACACCCAACCTGCTGAATGTATTATCGTTTAGCGCCGGACCAACCAGTAACGACACCACTTTTAAGGCTTCGTTCCCTTATGTGCAAACACCATGGAGAGGCTTTGATTACACCATGAAACCAAGGTTCTAACAAATCAAAATATTAAAAAATTATGAAAAAATTTTTAAACGGGTTTACAGCCACTTTGGTTTGTTTGATCTTACATCAAACCATTGCCATGGCCTCTTCCCACCGGGAGGCGCCATTGATCTCTAACGATCCCCTGGCTGATAACACCGACCTATATGCTTTTAGAAGTCCAACGGACCCTTCTAAAATTATGCTCATCGCCAATTACATTCCATTTGAACATCCTGCGGGAGGCCCCAACTGGTATACTTTTGGCGAAAACATTCGCTACGAAATTCACGTAGACAACAATGCCGCTACACCCGGCGACGACATCATCTATCGTTTTACTTTTACCGTGATGAACGAGGACCCTACCACGTTTTTCAATATTCGCCTGAATAAAGAAAACCTGAAGGCTACCTATAAACTGGAGCGTAGTATGGATGGCGGCAACAGTTTTGCTACCATTGTTTCCGCTGGTAAAGTTCCTCCTCCCAATATTGGACCGCGTTCAATAGAAAGCGGCGTAGGTTTAGGTGCTGCCAGTTATGATGCCTTAATGACGGATGCTATTGCAACTGCCTCAACAGGCGAAAGGGTTTTTGCAGGACCTGTTGATGATCCGTTTTTTGTTGACTTAGGTGGAGCGTTTGATGTGGGTAATTTTAGAAAAGAGCCACAGGCAAGAGATGGTTTGGCAAGATTCAATTGTCATTCATTGGTAATTGAAGTGCCTATTGCTACTTTACAAAAGGATCATAAAAATGAAATGCAGGCCGCCAATATTTTAGATGGCGATTATGTAATTGGTGTTTGGGCAAACGCCAGCCGTCGCGAAACCACTACACTTAATTCAAATGGTGGCCCAATGGGTGTATCTGGAGGATGGATACAGGTTTCACGTTTGGGTATGCCTTTAACCAACGAGGTAATTATACCCATAGGTGTAAAAGACAACTGGAACCAGCGTTCTCCCCTTGGAGGTTTGGAGGGCCAGTTTGCAGGTTACTTAACTAATCCTGAATTAGCTTTGTATATGGATGATTCTAAATTTGGCGGTGCCGTTCCGGGCCTGTCCGACTTACGTATTCAGACGAATTCGCTGGGAGCATACGACTTTAGAAATGGTGCACCCGGTTTATTTCCATTAAAAGGAAGTCCGGCTTTAGCAGGTACTGCCCTGGATGATGCCCTATTTGGAGGCATTTTATTACCAGATGACCATAGCCCAAGAGCAGTGGATTTATTACCTATATTCCACTTTGGGGTTCCCAACCTGGCGCCTTATCAATTGGCAACAGGAAAAAATGGCAACCCTTTAGCTGCAGGTAAACCTTTTATCAACAACTTTATGCCAACCAATGGCGATATGTTGCGTTTAAACATGGCGGTGCCGCCAACCCCAAGAAATGACCCAAAATTCAGTTCTCTTGGTTTAGTGCAGGCTGCTGTTTTAGGTCTTACCGATCCTGCATATAATGGCGACGCATCTCTTCAGTTCATTCCTAACATGGATGGTTTTCCTAACGGAAGAAGATTGGAGGATGATGTTACCACAATTGAATTACAAGCTGTTGGTGGCGTAGTATTGGCAGCCCTTGGTTTATGGTACGATGATTTTGACGGTACCAATCCTGTATCGCCCCAATTAGTTAGCACCATTAGTTTTAACGCTGGAGTTACGCATAACGACACAGCCTTCAAAACTGACTTCCCATTTGTTCAGGGACCATGGAGAGGTTTTACAGGCCCTGGTTATGTTGGACCTAAGAGTTGCGATGATCCAACTTTCTTAAATAATAACATGATTGTTCTGGATGCATCTTGTGCAGGAAATGATGGCAATATATCTATCATTCCAACAAATGGCACAGCACCATTTATGTATTCCATTGATGGTGGAGCTACTTATGTAAGTGGTCCAGCCTCAGGTTATACATTCATAGATCTTGCTCCGGGCACATACCAGTTAAAGCTTAAAGAAGTTACCGGTTGCGAGTCAGAAGTTGTAGAGCGTATGGTTGGCAGCAGTTGCAACAGGGGTTCAATCACGAGTGCAGGAAGATTAAGCAACAATCAAACGGCCGATGGTCTTCAGCAGGAGTTTGTATCTACTTATCCTAATCCCAGCAGGGGGCAGTTTAAAGTACAGTTACAGAATTTCCGTTCAACGAAAGCTGAAATTTTTGTTTTTGACTCCAAAGGCACCATGGTTGAAAAAAGAGTAGTTAATCCTACCAGTTTAAGCTCCGTTAATTTTAATTTTAAGGGGCGTCCTGCAGGTTTATATAGTATAAAAATTGTGAGCACCACTGGTACTAAAACTACCAAAGTGTTAATACAATAATCATTTTAATAAAATATAAAAAGCCATAGTTACCCAAGTAGCTGTGGCTTTTTTTTTATTATCTATAATTCTAAAATTTATAAGTATTATTTTTTCATATGTACTTAGCATTTGCAAATATATCAGACATTGATGCAGCCTGACCGACTATTTGCGGTTCACACTCTTGTACCAAAGTTTCATAACGCAATCATTTAATTTTTTAAATAATAAAAAATTATAACTATTCTTCAATTAATGTATTAAGCTTTTTAAATAAAAAAAATAAAAAAAAATAACACTATCTATCTCAGGATAAAATTTATTAATTACCTTTAAACAACTGGGGTATATTACTAATACTTCAAATTAAAGGCAAAACAATAAGCCTCCAACTAACTGCATTTTTACTACTGAATTAGCTATTATTTTTTTCAATTAAATCATTCTATGAAAAAATATGTACCCTTATTCCTATTTATTATTTTCATTTTTCAGGGTTGTTCACCAGAGGTTACCACTGTGCAAGTAGTGCGTAATCCATTAATAAAATTCGACTTTGGTAACGGCAATACATGGAAGTCTTCCTCCTATGATATATTCAATACTTCAAGAGTAGTTGTTTATCCACAGGATACCTCTAAGCCGGGGCAATTATACAACCGTTTTAATTTGCAGGCTTCTGCCAAAGATGACAAAGGCAACGATTATCAGCTAACTATTAGTTTTGATTCTAATGAGCCTGATGTATTGGTGGGCACATACACACCTAGTTATACAACCCAACATGGATTGGCACAGGTTCAATTATACAATCTCACAAATACCAATAGCCTTGTTGCCTATAATTTGTGCAAACCCCAGGTTGCGCAAGCTATTTTCCAGGTAACCAAACAACACCCAGAAGAAAAATTAATTAGTGGCTCATTTCAAATGACCCTCTGTAATGCCAGAGATACTACACAGAAAATAATTATTCGTAATGGCATTTTTACCGATTTACGGTATTAAGCATTTAATAATAAAAGCTTATGAAAAAAATATTTACACTTGTTATTCTTTTTAGTGGAATACATCTAATTGTCAATGCGCAGTCAGATACTATGCATCATCCTATGCATAATCCACAACAATCTTCACCTATGCAATACAATGCAGGGTTTGATGTGATCATTAAATTAAATGGTGAAATAATTTATGGCCTTGTAAAAGAAATAGATCCTTTTTATGTAAAATACAAACGTACCGATATTCCTGATGGGCCTATATATTACCTTGCAAAAAGCGAAGTGTATGCTATAAGCTATCGCAACCAGGTTAAAGATATTTTGAACCCTCGTTTTATTCAACCGGTTTTACCTTATGATCCATTAGTGACGGATACCTTTTCGTTAGATAATTTGCTGATTAATTATAAGGTTCCAATGTTTAAAAATGGAACAGCCTTTATTGGATTAGGTTTTATAAGAGGCTTTACTAAAGTAAAAGATGTAGGAAAATATTCGTCAAAAGCTACTTTTCCAACGGTACTGTTTGGTTACGATGCGGATTATAAAAATAATGTTCGCCTGGGTTTACAAATGGGTTTTGGTTCGCATAAATTTTCGCTGGATGAATTCAGCAGTTACGATAGCACTATCAATAATATCGATTTAAAGGAAAATGTTTTTGCACTATATGCTTATGCCCGCTACAATCTTGCAACCAAATCAATTCGTTTTCAACCCTACATCATAGGAGGGCTGGGCATTACCAGCTCGAGTATTAAATCAGAAAATCTCATAAAATTTACCAATAACAATTCGCAGGAAATTATAGTGAAATCCGGAGGGCGTTCAGCAGGTATAGGAATAATTGCCCGGATTGGTACTCAATATTTAATAAACAACCAGGTACGGGCATTTTTAGATGCCGGTGTAGGATTATCGGTGCTTAACCTGGGCATTGCAATAAACACTCATTAATATTTTAGCAGTAAAACTTTGAATTATGAAAACATTATTTCTTTCAATAATATGCACTTTCATCATTGGATCGCTGGCAGCACAAAACGATAAAAAGAGTAGCGGCTTTGTAGTTTCGTTGGGAGCAGCGGCCAATTATTATTATGGCCCCACCAACCGAAATTTTGATGAATATGAAAGTAACCGTGTTAACTGGCAACTAAATGGTTTGCTGGGCATTACCCTTACCAGGGATAAAAACGACCGTAGAACCATGCTGGCAGGTTTTGGAAATTATGGCATTAATAATGCCTCAACCATGAAACATATTTTTGAAGACCAGGGTTTCACTACCGGTACAGCGCCACAAAGCTCTTCCAATAATTTTTACCAGCTAGAAGGTGGAGTACTTTTTGCTGAAGTTTTGCGTTTAAGTACGGGTGTAGGCGAGCAGGTTTTTAACGAACAAGCCATTGCTTCGCCGGGTGGTGGCATACAACTGAGAGCAAAAACATTAAGATACACTTCGTCCACGGTGGGGTTTAATTTTAATATTTCGTCAGTTGCTATTATTGTTAATGTAAACTTTAATTATGGCCGCGATTATAACAATACGGTTATTATTCCATCAACAGGTTTAATGCTGCGTTTTTAATACGGGTTGTTTTATAGGAAAGAATTAAGTCTATAATTGATTTTTAATTTTAATAATTATAATTCTCCATTAATAAAGCTGCACTTAGGTTTACAGTACAAGTGAGTGACACAACGATGTTGCCATGAAACCTTAATGCCTGCAACTTAACTTCCAATTTTTTTGTATTAAAGATTTAAGGTAATTAAAGCCGTTTTGCAAAACTTTATGAAATTGCTATAGCATGATTACGTAAACTTGCGATTTAACTAAACCGTTATATATGAATGGTAAAAATTTAATCATGTGCACCACTGCTGTAGCGTTTGCTGTAAACTTAACGGCCCAGGATATTCACTATCCCGAAACGAAAAAATTGAGCCAGGTAGATATGTATCATGGATTTGCTGTTCCCGATCCATACCGCTGGCTGGAGGATGATAACAGTAAGGAAACTGCAGAATGGGTTACCGAACAAAATAAAGTTACCAATGCTTATTTAAACAAAATTCCTTTTGTGAATGAAGTACGCAACAGGCTAACCGAACTGTGGAATTATCCCAAATACGGCACTCCATTTAAAAAAGGCAAGTACTATTTTTTTTATAAAAACGACGGCCTGCAAAACCAGGCTGTACTATATCGGCAACTCGGGTTAAATGGCACCCCTGAAGTTTTTTTAGATCCTAATAGTTTTTCGCATGACGGGACAGTTGCCCTGGGAACCGTTGGGTTCTCAAAGTCGGGTAAGTATGCTGCTTATTTTAAATCGCAAAGTGGAAGTGATTGGCAGGAAGGTGTAGTGTTGGATGTAGAATCAAAAAAAACATTAAATGAAAAATTAGAATTTATTAAATTTTCAGGCATAAGCTGGAAAGGTGATGAAGGATTTTATTACAGCCGCTATCCCAAGCCGGATGAACAATCGAAGCTTAGCCGCAAAAACGAATATCATAAGGTGTACTATCATAAAGTGGGCACTTCTCAAAACCAGGATGTTTTGGTGTATGAAGATAAAGATCATCCCTTGCGCAATGTTGGTAGCTCGGTTACCGAAGACAACCGTTTTTTAATTGTCCAGACATCGCAGGGCACTAGTGGGAGAAACCTGATGGTGAGGGATATTTCACAAAACCAGCAGGATTTTACCACAATTATTGCAGATTTTAAATCGGAACCCAGCATTGTTGATAATGTGGGCGGTAAACTCTTACTAAAAACCAACGACGGCGCTCCTAATTACAAGGTTGTTTTGGTGGATCCCAAAAATCCATCTAAAGAAAACTGGACCTCCGTAATACCTGAAAAAACTGAGGTTTTACAAGGTGTTGGAACGGCCGGAGGTTATTTATTTGCCGATTATTTAAAAGATGCTTCAACCAAAGTTTACAAATACACTTACACTGGTAAGCTGGTAAAAGAAATTACATTACCCGGCATTGGTACCGCCGGTGGCTTTGGCGGCCAAAAAGAGGATAAAGAATTTTTCTATTCTTATTCGTCTTATGCCTATCCCCCATCCATTTTCAGGTACGATATTTCCAGCGGTAAATCAACCCTGTTTCGCAAAGCGGATATAAAATTTAATGCCACACAATACGAAACCAAACAATTGTTTTTTACCAGTAAAGACGGCGCTAAAGTGCCCATGTTTATTACTCATAAAAAAGGACTTCAGCTGGATGGCAACAACCCGGTAATGCTGTATGGTTACGGCGGGTTTAATATACCCATGACACCGGGTTTCAGCGTTTCAAATTTATTTTTTATTGAGCAGGGCGGTATTTACGCAGTTGTTAACTTGCGTGGTGGAAGCGAATATGGCGAGGACTGGCATAAAGCTGGAATGCTGGAGAAAAAGCAAAATGTTTTCAACGATTTTATTGGCGCAGCCGAATACCTGGTGGCTAATAAATATACCAACAGCAATCGCCTGGCCATTCGTGGTGGCAGCAATGGCGGCTTATTGGTTGGTGCTGCAATGACGCAGCGGCCCGAATTGTTTAAAGTGGCCATACCACAGGTGGGTGTAATGGATATGCTGCGTTACCACAAATTTACTATTGGCTGGGCCTGGGCCGTTGAGTACGGAAACGCCGATAGCAGCCTGGTTGATTTTAATAACCTTTTTGGCTATTCGCCCCTGCACAATTTAAAAGACGGGATAAAATACCCTGCCACCCTGGTAACCACTGCCGATCACGACGACCGGGTGGTTCCGGCACACAGTTTTAAATTTGCGGCCCGTTTGCAGGAGGCTCACAAAGGAGAAAACCCAGTTTTAATCAGGATTGAAAGCAAAGCAGGCCATGGGGCAGGTAAACCCACCAGCAAACAAATTGACGAAGCAACTGATATGTGGAGCTTTGTAATGTATAACCTGGGAATGAATTTTAAACAACAATAAAAACAGTTATTTAGCTATAAAGCCACCCTTAACCTGGGTGGTTTTTTAATAGTCTTTTGCCAGGCCCTGTATATTAAATTTTATCCGTCAATCTAGTTAAAACTGTTATAAATAAATTAGTTTTAGATTACAAACATAATATCCACGTGGAGCCCCGGTTGTGTCACTCACTTGTACTGCATCTTTCCATAGCAGCTTATTTAGCAAATAGCTTTTTAATTAACAGTTTTAGTAAGTACCAGCTTAAAATCCAAACCTGCCAAAATATTAAATCCTAAATAGACAATAGTGTCATCCAATTCAATGAATCTAATTAAGGTATAAGTGTATAAGCCAGTATTAAAACAATATCTTTCTATAAACCTATTCTTATCAGGTACATTTCTTTAAATCAAAAATTATGAAAGCATTTTTACTCGTTTCCTTTTTACTTTCATATGTTGCTACCAACGCTACAACTTATTACTTTTCAACTAGTACCGGCAACGACACCCGCACAGCGGCCCAGGCTCAAAATGCTGCAACACCATGGAAAACCTTAACCAGGTTAAACAGCTATTTTTTAAACTTTCAACCCGGTGATTCTATTTTATTAAAGCGTGGCGATATTTTTCCCGGGTTTATAACGGTTTCAAAATCCGGCACAGCCAGCCAACCCATTGTTATTGGCGATTATGGCAGCGGCAACAAACCCATCATCTCCGGCTTCACCAATCTTTCCACTTTTGTTTCCGTTGGCAATGGTATTGTTGAAACTACTTGTACTTCCTGCGCACCAATCCTTAACATCATTACTATTAACGACACCCTTCAACCCATTGGAAGGTTTCCCAAACCAACCGATGCAAATGGTGGCTACTGGACGATCAATTCACACAACACAACCTCTATTCAAAGCAGCGATCTTGCAGGCAAGCCCAACTATACCAGTGGTGAAATCGTAATGCGAAAATATTCCTGGATACTGGACCGGGCAGTTATCAATTCCCAAACTTCCAATTCAATTACTTATACCTCTTT
>JBBSJX010000151.1:0-8887 GCA_038256825.1 Chitinophagales bacterium | reverse complement strand
TGATGGCGGGGCACATGGGCCAGGACAAGGCGGGCCAAACATTTTGCCCATAGCAGAAAAATATCAGCCCGACGCTATTTTTTATCACAATCTGCAACGGGCAGATGTGCGCTGGGGTGGCTCTGAATCCGGAACAGTACCCTATCCCTGCTGGTCAACTTTTAATTACCCGTCATGGTTTCAATACCGCGGCGATTTGGAAAATTTTGCACCCATTAAATACGGCTTTCCGGAAGGAAACTATTATATGCCCGCCATGGCCGATGCACCTTTGCGTGGGTATAAAGGCCGCCATGAATGGTTTTGGGAGCCAGAGGATGAAGCGCATATTTTTCCGGTTGAAAAATTAGTTGATATGTATTATGGTTCCGTTGGGCATAATGCTACGTTGATCCTGGGCCTTACTCCCAATGCCGATGGTGTGTTGCCACAGCAGGATGCAGATACTTTAAAAGCATTTGGCGAAGCCATCCAACAAAAATTTAAGCAACCGCTGGCTGCTTCAAATGATAATGATGAAAATGAAATAACCATTCAGTTGCCAAAAGGCCAATCGTTTTCACAAATAGTAATTGGCGAATCGATTGAAAAAGGACAAAGAGTAAGGTCGTTTGCTGTTCAGGCGTATCAAAAAAATAAATGGAAAACCATTGTATCCGGTACATCCCTTGGCCATAAGTTTATTAAACAATTGGATGAACCGCTGGTTGCAAAAAAATTAAGATTGGTAATTGAAAAATCAGAAGGCAAGCCGCTAATAAAACATTTTGCAGTATTTGAATAATTATTATCCGAATCTGTTTAAAGGTTTAATCGGTGAGTTCTTAAAAATTATGATATGATTTTTATATCGATAAAGAAAATAAATATTTTATTACTTGCTGCATTGCAGATTTTCTGTTTTCAAATGCGGCCACAAAAATGTATAGCACAAAATTCAGTTGCCGATAAAAAAACTTTTGCCGACCATTGGAAATTTATTGGCGTTGCGGTTCAGGAACAAGGTTACCATATCTGGGGAACTTCACCAGTAATGGGGGATGATGGTAAAGTGCATTTGTTTGTAGCCCGTTGGCCCAAAGAATTTAATGTAGATCCCGGTTGGCGTTCGCATAGTCAAATTGCACACTACGTGGGCGATAGCCCGGAGGGTCCCTTTACATTTTCTGATGTGGCCATTGCAGGCACAGGAAAAGATACGTGGGATAAATATGGAGCTCATAATCCGCATGTTCAAAAAGTAGACGACAAGTATGTTTTATTTTATATCGCCAATTCAGATTATCATCAACCACCACATCCTGCCAATCAAAATATTGGAATGGCCGTTTCCAAAAGCCCATATGGCCCCTGGACAAAAGTAAATGGAGATGGCAAAATACTTTCTCCACCAAACAATCCTGATTATTGGAATTACCATTCGGGTAATGGTGTAGTTAATCCAGCTTTTTTACAATACAATGGAGGGTTCCTGCTTTATCTTAAATCGCAGGATGCCAAAATGGGATTGGCTATTGCAGAAAATTTAACCGGGCCTTATGTGCAGCTACCTTTTCCCGTTTCTAAAAATAGTATGGCGATCGAAGATGGTTATGCTTTTATGTATAACAACAAAATCACACTGCTTACAACAGACAATCATGGTATCATAAAAAAAGGAGGCGGCATATTGTGGCAATCCGAAGATGGCGTTTCATTTAACCATAAAGAACCAGGTTTTAAACTGATTAATGAATATGTTGATGCGGATAAAATTATAAATCCGAAGTGGTATTATGGCCCGAAGGATGTTATGAATTTTAAACGTCCACAGGTACTTATGATAGACGGGAAACCTGACTGGTTGTATGTAGCCTCCGGGTGCAACATTTATGGAGGCACTTCAACATTAAGTTATGTATTAAAGTATGTAGAATGATAATATACCCAATTGCAATAATTCCTGAGTTATAAAATCTTTTGATAAAAGTGATTTAGTGGAGAAAGTTGTGTATTAATTGAGCATCACTTCGAATAGAATAATTAAAATTAGAATAAATAAAAAATGGCTACAGCAGGAGCAAAATTTATAAAAAAATCAGCTTTGTTAGTGCTTGCTCTGTCGGCAATTCTCACGCTCGAAGGCAATTTTGCCGCCTCACAGGCAATACACGAAATGGTTCTGCAAAGCTGGGGAAACAGGGTTCAGATTTTCCCGGCTATTCCTAACGAATGGCAGGATGTTTCTTTTCACCAACTACTTGCCGAAGGGGGCTTTATTATAGATGCCGAAAGAATAGGGGGTAAAACAATAAAGGTAAAGATAACAGCCACGGTTGATCAGTCACTTCGTGTTAAGAACCCTTTCAGTCAGCCGGAATATCAGTCAAATATCAAATTAAAAGAAGAGGATACTGATCTGATGTGTCAATTAAAAGCGGAACAGACTTTATTGATAACTTCAAAATAGAAATTTTAAAAAATAATTATAGTGAAAATATTGTCCCAATTAATTTTATTGATAACCTGTTTTTTTCTTTTCGGTTTTTTTTCAAAAGTAAAAGCACAAAAAATAACCCTGCTAGCTACTACCCAGTGGCACGGTTTTGAAAAAGTAAATTTTTTGTTTAATGATATTCCTGCTTATTATATCAAACCTCCAAAACCTTTAACGGGCAATCCGTGGATATGGCGAGCCCATTTTCCTAACTGGCATATTACTATGGATAGTTTATTACTGCAGAAAGGAATGTATGTGGTGTATATTAATACCAACGATCAATACGGCGCTCCAAAAGCCATGATGGTATGGGATGAATTTTATAATTACCTGACCCGGAAATTATTATTTGCCCATAAGGTTGCATTAGAAGGCGTTAGCCGGGGTGGGTTATATGTTTATGGATGGGCTAAACGCAATCCCGATAAGGTAAGTTGCATTTATGCAGAAGCGCCGGTGTGTGATTTTAAAAGCTGGCCTGGCGGTAAAGGCAGGGGCGAGGGCGCTCCCAATAACTGGAAAGAATTGCAAAACATTTATGGATTTACAGAAGAACAAGCGATGGATTATAATGATAATCCGATTAATAACCTGGATGGATTAGCTGCCTTTAAAGTGCCCATATTGCACGTAGTAAGTTTAAAAGATAAAGTAGTTCCTCCTGCGGAAAATACTTTTGTTTTGGTGGAAAACTATATGAAACTGGGTGGCCCGGCAAGTGTATATCCGATAACAAGAGGTAAGCAGGAGTTGAACGGACATCACTTTATAATAGAGCACCCCGACCAGTGGGCTGATTTTATTTTAAAGCATTCTTATCCGGTAGAAAACCCATTACCTTATCAGAATTTTTTTGAAGTCAGGAAGGGGCTATCTCAATTTTATGAGAAAATAAAAAGCGGACAACCGGTTACTGTTGCGTATTTAGGCGGCTCTATTACCTACAACCCTGGGTGGCGAAATAAATTATCTCTTTTTTTACAAGAGCGTTTTCCTTCAACTTCATTTCGTTTTATTGCTGCCGGAATTCCTTCACTGGGAAGTTTGCCACATGCATTCCGTTTGCAGCGGGATGTGCTTGATTCCGGGAAGATAGATTTGATGTTTGTGGAAGCTGCCGTAAATGATCGTGCCAATGGTACTGATAGTCTTACACAGGTTAGGGATCTGGAAGGTATTGTTCGGCATGCGAAAAGGAGCAATCCTGATATGGATATAATATTAATGTCTTTTGCCGATCCGGATAAAATGAAAGATTATAAAGAACAAAAAATACCAGTTGAAGTAGGCAATCATGAATTAGTTGCATCCCATTATTCGCTGCCTTCTATTAACCTGGCAAAAGAAGTGTATGATAAAATTAATGCGGGTGAATTTAGCTGGGAATATGATTTTAAAGATTTGCATCCATCGCCATTCGGACAGGAAATATATTTTCAGACAATAAAAGCTTTGATTGAAAAAAGCTTTGATAAAGCTGATTCGTCTCACGGTGAAATGGCGGTGCAACATTTGCCCGCACCACTTGATCCATACAATTTTGACCATGGTCGGTATCTTTCTATCACCGAAGCACAGCTGGCGAAAGGATTTCAATTAGTAGATCATTGGCACCCTTCCGATAAGGTTTCTACGAGGCCGGGATTTGTGGATGTTCCGGTGTTGGAAGCCGTTACACCGGGGGCAGAATTATCACTTTCATTTAAGGGAAAAGCTATAGGCATGGCTCTCCTGGCGGGTCCGGATGCCGGAATAATAGAATACAGCATTGATAACAAACCTTTTCAAAAAATGGATTTATTTACAAAATGGAGTAGCGGACTGTATTTGCCATGGTATAAATTATTTGCAGTAGGTCTGCAGAATAGGAAACACAATTTGCGCCTTCGTGTTTTAAATGATTCCAATGTTGGCAGCAAAGGCACTGCCTGCAGAATTGTCTATTTTTTACTGGATGAATAAATGTATTACGCTAAAACTGATGATTATATGCAATTACTCAAAAACAAAGTAATCTTTCTAGCAGGAGGTACTGAAGGTATTGGATCTGAATATGCAAAGGCTTATGCTGCCGAAGGCGCCAAAGTAGTTATCGCAGGCCATTGCAGAGCAAGGGATGGACCGGCATTGGAAACTATAAATTTCTATCAGCATTGCTGGTGGGCTGCATGCTGGTGTTGTATTTTATTTTTGGATAAATGGAATGTGATTTTAATAAAAAAAATGGTCCCATCTATTTATACATAATCCAGGAAATGCACATAGAAACAGAACCTGGTTCATATAGTCCCAAAAAAGGTATTAGGGTTTTGTCATTTTGGGAATCGAAAGTTTTATTACAATTTCATAGACCTGTAAACCATTTTCGGCGCTTTATTGCAAGCGACAGTTTTAGTATTTTTAGGCGGCCATTTTTTATTCCTTTTATGTGCCAAATGGTTTGCGGAAGGCGGGAAACTGTAATACAAAAGTTTTTCAGTTCTTATTGCAACTCAATTCCGGTATAGCTGGAAAAAGCGAAGGGAAGCATTAGACGAAGTCATAGTAGTGCCAAAGTTGCCGTAATGGCAATGGAGCGAAGGGCTTCTGATATCCAGTCAAATTATTTTAAAACAACCTACCGCGGCGGGGAAGCTGATGAGAGAAATGACAAAGTCATTATTTGTTAGTAAGTAGAAGAGGTATAACAGCTAAAAATATAAATACAAAGAAGGTAAACTGCTCCGATTAAATCACATTGGCGTCGACTTAAAAATTAAAATAATTTCTCTAAACCCTTTACCAGGCAATGGTTTGAGTAGAATAAATTGTATAGAAAGCTTAGGCCTTTTTAGAAAGTAACGAAATGATATAATGGGGAAAAGCTGCCATAAATTGATGCGGCACAAGGGAGTGACACAACGATGACGAATAGAATTCCTACTGTTTGTCCCTCAAAAAAAATAGTTAAGTTGACGCCTATGAGATTAAATCGGGACTATGAAACACTGCTTTTGAACCGGGCGTGGCAACCAAAGCTTAATAGCATTACTCCTGCCGGCTCCACAATACAATTTTTAAAATACAACCGGTAACTATCGGTGCACACCTGACCAATAACTACATCCCATATCCTACATCCTACATCTCACATCTCACATCCTACATCTCCAAATCCTACATCTCACATCCTACATCTCCAAATCCTACATCCCACATCTCCACATCCTACATCCTACATCTTATTATGCATCGGTTATCTTTACAGCCACAACACCCATTATGCAAAACGCCCCCAACGAACTTACCAGCCTTAATAAAGTAATAAGCGCCTCTGGCTTTTGCTCCCGCCGCGAGGCGGATAAACTTATTGAAGCCGGCCGGGTTACTATTAATAACAAACCGGCACGTCAGGGTACAAAAGTGCGGGATCACGATTCGGTTGAAATTGATGGCGAGAAGATACGCTCGGTTAAAAAACTCAACCGCATTTATATTGCATTAAACAAACCGGTGGGCATTACCAGTACTACCGATCTGAAGGACAGATCTAACATCATAGATTTCATTAATTATCCTAAACGGATTTTCCCGGTTGGCCGGTTGGATAAAGAATCGGATGGGTTGATTTTTTTAACCAACGATGGGGACATTGTGAATAAAATACTAAGGGCGAGTAACCACCACAGCAAGGAATATATTGTTACCGTAAATAAACCGATAGACGAGGAGTTTGTAAGAAAAATGTCGAACGGGGTTCCTATTTTAAACGAGGTAACAAAAAAATGCTTTGTGCGTATGGAGGGCAGTAAGCGTTTTAGAATTGTGCTTACCCAAGGGCTCAACCGGCAAATCAGGCGCATGTGCGAGTACCTGGGCTATGACGTAAAAACTTTAACCAGGGTTAGCATCATGAATGTGGCGTTGGGAAATTTGCAACCGGGCAAATGGCGTTATTTTACCGCTCCTGAAATTGAAAAAATGAATGAACTGGTAAGCGATTCAAGCAACAGTGCTCCTGAAAAAACTAAAAAAGAAAAACCGGTTAATGCGGTTCAATACATTCCTAAATCAAGGGCTAATAGTAGTAATAAAGCCGTTAAGCCACAAGCCAAAAAACACCCGGTTAAGCCCGGCGTTACCAAAAAAAGAAAAAATAAATAAGTGCCCGGCTGGTAATGCCTTTAACTATTTTTTTAAGCCTGCCAACATTTCGTACGATTTTAGTCTTGAAGCATGATCATATATATTTGAAACAACCATAATCTCATCCACGTGTGTTTTTTCAATAAACTGTTCTAGTTGGTGTTTTATAGTTTCAGCATCGCCAATAAAAGTGTAGCCGAGCATTTGGATAACGGCTTGTTTTTCCTGCTCCGTCCAGATGGATTCGATATCAACTGGTGGTTTTAACCGGTCCGAAGTACCTCTGATAACATTCATAAAAAAAGCATACAACGAGGTAGCCAAATGATGTGCCTCCTCATTGGTATTTGCGGCAATTACATTTACACCAGCCATTACATAGGGTTGCTGCAAAGTTTCGGATGGCCGAAAGTTTTGCCGGTAAACCTGTAGTGCCGTTTGCAATAATGCAGGGGCAAAATGACTGGCAAAAGCAAAAGGCAAGCCCAGCATTCCGGCCAGTTGAGCACTGAAAGTACTGGAGCCTAATAACCATATTGGAATATTTAAACCTTCGCCGGGTACGGCCCGCACTTTATTAACGGCATTAGATGCCGAAAAATAATTTTTGAGTTCCATTACATTCGCCGGAAAATCATCACCAGCACGGGGATCGCGCCTGAGGGCAGCGGCCGTTAACTGATCGGTGCCGGGTGCCCTGCCTAACCCAAGGTCGATACGGTTTGGGTACAATGTTTCTAAAGTGCCGAACTGCTCAGCCACTACTAATGGTGCGTGATTGGGTAACATAATACCCCCAGAGCCAACCCTTATAGTAGAAGTGCCTCCCGCAATATGACCAATTAAAACTGCTGTGGCCGAACTGGCAACACCCTGCATGCTGTGGTGTTCCGACATCCAGAAACGGCGGTAACCCAACTGCTCAGCCTGCTGTGCAAGCTCAAGGCTGTTTTTAAACGATACCGCTGCCGAGCTGTTATGTAATACGGGTACCAGGTCAAGAATTGAAAACGCCGTGTTCTGTATATTTTTTGATGTTTCTTTTGTCATATTATCCGGTTTTGGGCACAACTTTTTAATAAACCAAGCTGAGCAACATTAATACTGCCAGGGATAAACAGTTTTAAAAACCAATTTGTAATTTACCAGCAAATAATCTCATGGCTCAAACAAATAAATCAGACCACAAGGTAAAACCATGGCAAAGCAAACTGCACGAAATCATTTATGAAGCAGACACCCCTGCGGGTAAATTGTTTGATGTGGTGCTGCTTTTTATGATTGTATTCAGCGTGGGTATTGTAATGATTGACAGCATTCCGGAATACCACCGTTTGTACGGCGATATTTTTTACAATATCGAATGGATTGTTACCATCGCATTTACGATTGAATATATTTTACGCATCATATCCATTTCCCGGCCCTTAAAATATGTGGTCAGCTTTCTGGGTATTATCGACCTGCTTTCTATTTTGCCTGCCTTTTTAAGTTTGATTATTTCCGGTTCGCAAACATTGCTTATTGTACGGGCCTTACGCCTGTTCAGGATATTCCGAATTTTTAAGCTGCAGCACTACCTGTCCGAAATGCGTTTTCTTTCGGAGGCCATGGTAAACAGCTTACGTAAAATCAGCATTTTTTTACTTTTTGTTGTTACCCTGGTTATTATTATGGGTTCCATAATGTACCTGGTCGAAGATCCTTCCAGTGGCTTTACCAGCATACCGCAAAGTGTATATTGGGCCATAGTAACTATAACTACTGTTGGGTATGGCGATATTTCACCTGTAACACCGCTCGGTAAACTAATTGCCAGTTTTATTATGCTCATGGGTTATGGTATTATTGCGGTGCCTACCGGTATTGTAACAACCGAAATGGCCATAACAGCACGCAACCGCAAGGTTAAGCACGATGTATGCCCTTCGTGCGGAAAAGAAGGCCATGACGATGATGCTACATATTGTAAAATATGTAGCGCGCCATTATCAACTGAAGCGTAACAATTAGTTTATACAAGTGTTAGTAGAGTTATTGACCGGGCATTTTTGCTACCCCTGGCTTTACTTGCGTCGCACTCTTGTACTTTACTGCAATCAGGAGCACAAATAAAAACCCCGGCCTAGTATAAACCGGGGTTTTTAATGCATTGTTTTTAGCGTTTAGTTTCTCTTCATTACAATAGCTGTTCTATTGGTAAGGTAAACGCTTAATTGCTGATCCTGATTTGTCGGATAGTCAATGTTGTCGTCAATCCTGTTAAACCCACCAAATTCTGGT
>JBBSJX010000150.1:0-8963 GCA_038256825.1 Chitinophagales bacterium | reverse complement strand
TATCTGCAGGCCTTTTGTATCGTTTAACCAGTCAAATAATTCGCCTTTTAATTCAATACCTTTTTGCTTTAATGCGGGATCCCTGATCAGGTTATTCATTTCGTATGGGTCTTTCTTAAGGTCGTACAGTTCATTAATATCCCAGGCACCGTAATTAAAAATGTATTTATATTGGTCGGTGCGCACACTAAACATGGTAGGGGTTTGAGGGAAAGCAGCCTCCCAATAATATTCGTAAAAAACCCGGTTGCGCCAGGGGATGCTTTGCCCTTTTAGAAAAGGCGCAAACGAGTTACCCTGCATATTTGCAGGTTTAGTAATACCTGCCAGTTCAAGAAAAGTGGGTGCCAGGTCAACATTCATAATAACCTGGTCGATAACCGATTTTGGTTTTACCATACCCGGTGCCCAAACCAAAAGGGGTACCCGCATACTTTCTTCGTAAGCATGACGCTTGTCAATTAAACCATGCTCACCAAACGAAAATCCATTGTCGCCCATATACACAACCATGGTGTTTTTGTCCAGCTTATTTTCAACCAGGTAATTTAAAACACGCTCAATACTTTCGTCAACCGACTTCAACGTTTCCAGGTAGTTATGGTAAAAAATATTGAAGTCGATAGCGCCATGGTACATGTAATCTACTCCATGCCAGCTATAGCGTTGGTTGCGCACCCATTTAGGAATATCGGCATAGTTTACTGTGCTTGCCGGTGGTGTTGCTATACCAAAAAACTTACTGCTATCCGTAGCAGTTATATACATTGAAGGCGGCGTTATGATGGGCATATTTGCATACATGCCTTCGTGGCGTTTAGCGGGTTGAAACTCGCTGTGCACGCCTTTGTGCGACAAGTATAAAAAGAAAGGTTTTTGTTTGTTATTTCCTATCCAGTCAATGGCGTGGTCGGTAAGCAAATCGGTGGTGTAGGTGTCTTTTGAATATTTGGTACGCTTACCATCTATATTTAAAGTAACGCCGTAATAAACACCTTGGCCATTAAAGCTTTCCCAATGGTTAAAGCCGGGTTGTGGCTGATCACCTGTATTACCCATATGCCACTTTCCTAAAAAAGCTGTTTGGTAACCTTTTTTTTGCAGGTATTGCGGAAAAAAAGTTAGGTCTTTGGGAAGCGGCGATTCGTTATCAACCACCGTATGCGTGTGTGCATATTGCCCGGTTAAAATGGATGCCCGGCTGGGTGAACAAAGTGATGTTGAAACAAAAGCGTTTTTTATGTGCATTCCTTCATTGGCCATTCGGTCCATTCCCGGGGTTTGCAACTGCGGAATTTTATTCATGAAAGCCATCGCATCGTACCGGTGATCGTCGGACAGGATGAATACAATATTCATTGGTTGTTTTGCCTGTTGTGCCTGCACCTGTAGCGATAGCACCAATAAAATCACCGGGATAATCTTCTTCATCATAATTATTTTGTTAGACATTTTATTTTCTTATGGACCGGGCTTTGGTAGTATTATTTAGCTTCGTTGCGTCGCACACTTGTACGTTTGCCTATAGCGGAACTTATAAAACAATTTTTAATATCCATTACCTGCACGAACTAATTTATAAATCATGTAAGCATAAAAATCTCGTGCTTTTGTGATCCCCAAAGTACCGAACGATGAACGGATTGCGACGCAACGATGATTCATTATTATTCGAATGCCCGTATCAAAATTTAATTTGCCAAATTAAACGTAGCCTCTTTTACATCCCTCGAATTTCCCCCGATCATTACTTTAAAAACACCTGGTTCGTAAATGGAGGTGAGATCCGAACCAATAAATTTCAGGTCGTCTATACCCAGGTTAAAACTAACATCTTTTGTTTCACCTGCCTTCAGCATAATTTTTTGAAACGCCTTTAATTTTTTAACCGGTTGTGTAACCGAAGCCACCATATCGCGAATATATAGCTGCACGGTTTCTTCACCATCAAATTTACCGGTATTACTTACACGTATGGTAGCCGTAATATTTTCGGATGGGTTCATGGTGTTTTTATTAAGCTGTACATCGCCATAAGTAAAGGTGGTATAGCTTAAGCCATAACCAAATGGAAACAAAGGTTCGTTAGAAACATCGAGATAATTTGAGCGAAACTTTTGAGTTGCGGCGCCCACTTGCTGCGGCCGACCGGTTGTTTTATGGTTATAATAAATAGGCACCTGCCCCACGTTCTGCGGAAAGGTCATGGTTAATTTACCAGACGGGTTGTAGTTGCCAAATAATACATCGGCTATGGCATTACCCGCTTCGTGGCCCTGGAACCAGGCGTACAAAATGGCAGAGGCTGCTTTAGTTTCCATATTTAAAACCAGCGGCCTGCCACTCATTATTACCAACACCAGTGGCTTGCCTAATTTGGCTAATTCCTGTATCAATCGCTGCTGGCTTTCAGGTATACTAATATCGGTACGGCTGGCAGCTTCACCGGTCATTTCGGAAGCTTCGCCTACTACTGCCACTACTACATCCGAACGCTTTGCAATTGCAATTGCTTCGCCTAACATTTCATCCGGTGTACGTGGGTCAATGCTTATCCTCTCGCCAAAAACGTTTACATGTTTTGCAAGTACGCTATCGTTTGAAATATTTGCACCCTTAGCATACAAAACATTCACCTGGTTACCACCCACGCGTTTCATGCCTTCCCAAACAGGAATGGATGTTTGAGATTCGCCGCTTACTGACCATGTACCTAACATATTACTTTTGTTGTTTGCCAGCGGCCCTATTAAGGCAATCGTTCCTGCCTTTTGTAATGGCAAGGTTTGGTTAGTGTTTTTAAGTAATACGGTTGAACGAACACCAAACTCACGGGCAGCCTGTCGCTTGTCTTCGCTCAACACCTCCTTAGCGGCTGTGGCTTCGTTTGTATACCTATAAGGATCATCAAACAATCCCAGTTTATATTTTGCTTCCAATACCCTTCTGCAGGCGGTATTAATTTCGGCTTCTGTAACTTTTCCTTCTTTCAACGATTTTTCCAACGTGGTTAAGAAACCTTCGCCTACCATATCCATATCGGTACCGGCCTTTAATGCCAGGGCCGATACTGCCTGCAAATCGCCCATACCATGATCAATCATTTCATTAATAGCGGTATAATCGGTAACTACAAAACCATTAAAGCCCCATTGGTTTCGTAACAACTCCGTCATTAACCATTTGTTACCGGTGGCAGGTATGCCATCAATATCGTTAAACGAAGTCATAATACTTCCCACACCAGCATCTACCGCTGCTTTGTATGGCGGCAGGTAATATTCATACATTTTTAAGCGGCTCATGTCAACGGTATTGTAATCCCTTCCTGCTTCGGCGGCACCGTAAAGGGCAAAGTGTTTTACGCAGGCCATAACGGTGTTTGCTGCGGTTAAATCGTTACCCTGGTATCCATTTACCATTGCTCTTGAAATCTGAGAACCCAGGTAGGTATCCTCGCCACTTCCTTCGGCAACCCTTCCCCACCTTGGATCACGGGCAATATCCACCATTGGCGAAAACACCCAGTTCAGTCCATCGGCGCTGGCCTCAACAGCAGCCAGTCTTGCGCTTCTTTCTATCATAGGCATATCCCAGCTACAAGCCATACCCAACGGAATGGGAAAGGTTGTTTTATAACCATGAATTACATCGGAACCAAACAGTAAAGGGATTTTTAAACGGCTGGTGTTTACCGCAAGCTCCTGTGCTTTCCTTATTTTGTCAACACCTATCACACCAAACAAACCGCCCACTTTTCCGGCTTTAATTTTACTCTCCACATCGCTGCTAACAACTGCACCTGTAGCAACTCCACCACCGGGTGTCAATAAATTCAATTGCCCGATCTTTTCCTCCAAAGTCATTTTTGCCATCAGGTTATTAACATACAGGCTCATGGCTGCATTGGTGGTGATTGCAGGAGTTTTTACCTGTACTCCGCAATTAAACATGGGGAGTACAGCTAAACCAAGGGCTATTCTTATTATTAATTTCATAGTGTAATGGTTAATTTTTTACCAGGTAAGGAGCAAGTACTTTTTGCCAGATGGCATAGCCTTTAGCATTCATGTGCAGGTTATCTGCCACAAACAATGTTGGATCGGGGCTTCCATCGGGTAATAACATTTTGGTATAAACGTCAGCAAATGCAGTATGTTTTTTCTTTTTTAAAAAGCTTTTTATAAGATGATTGGTTTCAACCATTTCAGGCATTAATGCAGCCCTGCTGGGGCTTGGTTTTAACGATACAAATAGTACAGGAATTTGCGGATAGCGGTTTCGTATAATACCAAAAAGTGTTGTAAAGCGGGTGAGTACCATTTGTGGGGTTACATTTTTACCAAATGCAAGGTCATTTTCACCACAATAAATGGCCACCTGTTTGGGTTGATAAGGTAGAATAACTTCATCAGCATAATGTATAAGATCCAGCAAGGTGGAACCACCAAATGCACGGTTGGTTATTTTAACGCCGGGAAAATAATCCTGCACATCAGTCCATTTTGTAAAGGAAGAACTTCCTGTAAACAGGATGCTGTTTTTTGCTGGAAACGCAGTACTGTCTTTCTTTTTTAAAGCTATTACATCGTTGTAAAAGGGTGCTTGTTGAGCAAATATTATTGTTGTAGTAAAAAACAATAATGTAAAAAGCAGGAGTACAAATTTATTTAATTTCATAAAGCTAAACTGTTTTAAAAAAGCTGATTATTTAAAAAAGTAATTAAAGATATCTGTTCCGGCCAGAGGTTAAAAGTAGCACTTCAAAAATTTACCTCACTAACTAAACTGTTCCTTTATAAACTTAAAGTACAAGTGTGCGAACCGCCGGTAGAGGGTCAAGCTGCAACGATGTTTAATTATTTATAAATGTCGGGTCCATAAAACTTTTACATTTTAGAAATAAATTTTTTTGGTACCAGGGCTTTTGAATAAATAGGTTGCTTTGGTTGCGTCGCACTCTTGTACTGTAACAAAAAACGGAGCCCATTATATTATTAGTTACAAATGAGGGCTTTGAAAGCCCAACTTCTTCAATCCTTGCTTAACCTCGGGAGCACTCATAAATAAATTCCATAACATGCCCGACCGGTAATTTTCCATCATAACAACTATTGGTCCCTGGTCAATTGCAAGGTAACGAGGGGTGTACCAATTAGCCTCCTCGCTAAAGGCATCAAAAAAACCATAAGGCCCGTAAACCTTTTCTTTCATATCGGTGTACCAATGTTTCATGGCCGCCATAGATTGTTCAGGTGTGTATGGCATGGATGAAAGTGCCGCCGTTGGTGATATAACTCCTAAGTCATTTTTTTGGTTGGGTGCATGTCCGGCATATCCCTTCACTGAATAGGAAGCAGTTAAACCCCAGCTATTGGCGCCATAGCCTTTAAAGTTTTTAGGGTTTTTTACACACCAGGTATAGTTGATCATTGCCTGGTTTTTATTTTCCATCCAATAGTCTGCATACTTATCTTTTAAACCCCGGGGATCTAATCCCAGGTAAGAGTAATGTGCCCAGAACAATGGCCCGCCATTGGGCGGATTGCCCTGGTGTTTTAACTGGAGCGGAATACCAAAGCTTTCTTTGCGTTCAACAATTTTACCGTTTTCTGCCCAACCTTCGTGGTATACTTCTGCAGGTACACCATGGGTGGGTGAGGATGCTGCCAGCACATACATAATTAATGCTTCGTTATACCCATGCACAGGAAAATTCATTTTCCATGCGTTTTGAGGACTCCAATGCCAGTACAAAACATTTTTGCCGTTACGATACCAGTTGAAATCAATTTCCTTCCATAGCTTGTCTATTCTGGCTGCCAATTTTTTTTCAACAGATGTTCCGTTATTAAAATACTGGCGAACACACAAAAGACCTTGTGCCATAAACGATGTTTCTACCAGGTCGCCGCCATCATCAAATTTGCTAAAAGCTTTTACTCTTCCTGTTTCGCCATTCCACCAGTGTGGCCAAGCTCCATGAAACCGGTCGGAGGTTTCCAGGAAACGAACAATTCTTTCTAATCTTTCCCTGCCCTGTTCACGAGTAATATAACCCCTGTTGATACCTGAAAGAATGGCCATTACACCAAAACCGCCACCGCCGCTGGTTACAATATTCTTATCGTTTTGAGGGTAAATATTATCGTTATGAAAACGCTCACGAGCCAACCCGCTATTGGGTTCGGCGCCATCCCAGAAATATTGAAAAGTTGCATGCTGTACTGAATCATACACGGCAGCATAAGTTGCAGGAATAGTGTTGGCACCGTTTGTTTTTGACAAACGTTTTTGCTGGCTACAACCACCACTCATTAAAAGTACAGAAGCCAATACAGTTATCATTGAGCCAGTTCTGCGTAATAGTAGTGTTTTCATATAATCTCAGGCAATTAAACAGTTATAAATAGGGGGCGGTAAAACCTAGTTTTGTCATCCCGGCCTTTACTTCCGGACAACTTGTAAACAGGTTCCATAATAAACTGGTTCTATAATTTTCAATCATTATAATTATAGGTCCCTGGTCAATGGCAAGATAGGAAGTAGCAAACCAGGGTTCATTCAAAGAAAAGGCATCTGTGAAACCATAATCTTTATAAATTTTATCTCCCAGCTTATAATAGAAAAAATTTAATGCTCTCATAGATTCCACGGGAGTATAAGGTAAGGAGGAAATTGCAGCAGTAGGTGATATTACTCCATCATCGTTTAGAGGACTATGGGCAAGGTATCCAAATTTAAAGTCATCACTGGCCGTAAGGCCCCAGGTATCTGTACTATACCCGTAAAAACCTTTTGGATTGGCTACGCAATAATTATAATTAATCAGTGTATGATTTTTTGCCTGCAATTCATAGTTCGCATATACATCAGACAGGCCCTTTGGATTGATTCCTAAAAATGAATAGTGTTCAAAAAATAAGGGTCCGCCCAGCGAAGGACCCAGGGGTAGTGTTAATCCATAATAACTGTTACCATTTTTAATAGCGCCGTTACCAGCCCATCCATTATCATAAACAATTTTTGGAATAGTATGGGTAGTTGAAGCAGCTGCCAATACATAAGTTACGAGTGCCTCATTCCAACCCGTAAGTTTCATATTGATGTCCCAGTTAAAATTTGGACTCCAATGCCAGTATAAAACATTTTGATTGCCCTGCCTGAACCAATCCCATTCCACCTCGTTGTAAATTTGATTGATATTATTTCGCAGGGTAGTTTCGGGTGCTGATGCATTTGAAAAATATTGTCGTGCAGTTAGCAAACCCTGTATTAAAAAGGATGTTTCAACCAGGTCGGCGCCATCATCTTTTGCACTAAAAGGAATGACTACCCCGGTGCTACCATTGAGCCAGTGAGGAAAAACACCATGAAACCTTTGCGCTTTATTTTTTAAAAAATCCACTATCTTATTCATCCGGTCAACTCCTTCTGTTCTTGTTATAAAACCCCTGTTTACCGCGGTTACAATACTCATTACACCAAAACCTGAACCGCCAGTAGTAACAATATCGGCTGAGGTATTTCTTTCACGCGCCAAACCACTAACAGGATGACCAAAATCCCAGAAGTATTTAAAAGTTTTACGTTGTATTTCATCCAGTAATCCAGCTTCAGAAAGTCGCGGAAATTTATCGGTTGAATCTAAAACAGTAACCAACTGGGCACTATTTACATTTTGAAGTGCCTGGTCTTTTGTTGATTTTAAATTGTTGGTAATATCAATTAAATACCGTGATATATTTTTTAACGGCGCTGCCGGTTGTATGATAACGGAACTGTCGGAATTTGCAAATGAAATATTAATAGATACCGGGTTGCCTCCTGCATCCTTAAATATAAAAGCATTAGTAACCGAGGAACGGTTTACTGGGGTTGAGAAAAAATATTGAATTGCAGGGTTTGTTTTAATATTATAAACGGTGGGCGATATAAGGAGGTTAATATCATTTACTTTAACCTGCAGCAATTGTAACGGATCGGGGGTAATTGGAATGACCGGTGGTAAAGTTTCATCTTTTTTAGTGCAACCTGCCATAAACATCATAATGATGAGGCAGCAAAACGACACGTGATTACTAATACTTTTCATTGCGACAAATTTATTAAGCAGATCCAATTATAATTACAACTTACTTAGCCACATTACGTTTAAAAAACCGGAGTGCTGCATTATTTGATGCAACTACTAAAACTTCGCCATGCTTAATGGTTCTTATAAGTTTTATTTCCCGCACCTGTTCGTTTACCGATAACAAGTTTTGTTGAGGAACCCAGTTTATGCTCTTTTTATCTGCTTCAATAATTGCTAAGGCCTGGGCATCATAGCGACCTTCGTATGGTATCACATCATAAAAATTTCCTCCTGATAAATAGCTGTTCATTCCTTTATTAATGGGCGACAAAGTGAATATAGGCGATACCTGCAATGATTTAGGAAGATCGGTAATAGTAAAATTTCCTGTGCCATCTCCATAGCAAACTGCTGAGCCTAAACGTTCGGCAATTAATGGTTTTACATTATCTATCCAACCATAAAACACTTCCTTCATTTCAACTCCTGCATAATCGGCATACAATAAATAATGCTTTTTTAATAAGGGCATCGATCGCTCCACTTCATCCTTTGCAAGAAATGGATATTCCTTTGCATTTTTTGAATAGGACAATAGTTGATCTACCTGACCATTATTATCAAAATCACCGGCATACAATTTTACCGGCCCATCTTTTCCACTCCAAAATTTATTATTGTAACCATAGTTACCTGCCAGGATATCCATATTACCATCCTGGTTTACATCGTCAACCAATAAAGTTTGCCACCACCCTGTTGAATTTGGAATAGCCGTTTTTGTAAACCTTCCTTTTTGATTAATAAATATTGTTATGGGCATAAATTCCCCGGTAACAACAAGATCTTTTAGCCCATCCTTATTTACATCAGCAAAAGCTGATGC
>JBBSJX010000149.1:0-8980 GCA_038256825.1 Chitinophagales bacterium | reverse complement strand
TTAAAATACAAGCGACAAAGGTGGGAAAGCCTGACCAAATACGAACACCCCTTGTGTACTACAAATTCGTTTAACCGCTTACAGCTGCAATAAAAAATTCTTACCTGTAGGGGGGTACGAATAAGGTAGTATAAAAACGTTGATTTATTTTTAAAAAAATTTAAAATTTAATGATTGAAGGGCTTTTTGCTGCAATCTGGGTTAAAAGATTTCTATAAACAGGGAGCTCCTACAGAGCAAAAAGAAAAAACAAAAAATGATGTGTACATACCGTAGCTCTTGTATTGTTGTGTAAAACGCAACACCTCCCTTTAAAAAATTAAGAGAATTCGTTTTTTTGTTGCTTATAGTTATGTGGTACAAGAGTGCGACGCAACAAAAGCATCCATGAAATGCGCCTGCCCGGTCCATAAAAAAAAAATTAAACAATACGCCTGCTTTTTAAAGTTCTGTAAGCAATTAGTGCACTACCCAACATTAAAATAGCGCCCATTAAAAAAGGTGCCCCTGCAAAATAAATGGGTGCATTTTCGTTGGTGAACCAGGCAAATAAATGGGTCATTAATAGTGGACCTATGATGGAAGTTGCGCTCATTAAACTGGTTAAAGCGCCTTGTAGTTCGCCCTGCTCGCCGGGTGGCACCTGCCCCGAAATAATACTTTGCAAAGCCGGCCCGGCAATACCGCCAAGACAGTAGGGCACTAAAAAAGCAAACATCATCCATGTTTGGCTGGCAAATGCAAACAGCAATAAACCCAAAGCGTATAACGACAAGCCAATGTAGATGCTGCGCTCGTTACCCAATCGTGGATTGATTACCCGGATAAGACCGCCCTGTACAATGGCTACTAAAAGGCCCACTGCACCTAACGAATATCCAATCATGGATTCGCTCCAATCAAACTTTTCGATGTTGATGAAGGTCCAGGTGCTTTGTACTGCATGAGCAGCTATGTACACCAATATGAGGGAACCTACCAAACCACCAATGGAAGGATATTTTTTTAATTGTTTTAAAGATCCCATGGGGTTAGCACGTTTCCAGCTAAAGGCGCGACGGTGTTCTTTATCCAACGATTCGGGGAGCACAAAATAACCATAAGCCGTATTACATAAGGCCAGGCCAGCGGCAACTAAAAAAGGTATTCTTGAACCATACTCGCCTAAAACCCCTCCCAATACAGGGCCTATAATAAATCCCACTCCAAACGCCGCACCTATCATTCCAAAATTCTGCGCCCGGTTTTCGTTGGTACTAATGTCGGCAATGTAAGCGGTAGCGGTTGTAAAACTAGCCCCTGTTATACCAGCGATTACCCTACCCACAAAAAGCCACCCGATAGTAGGGGCAAAAGCAAGGAAAAGGTAATCGATACCAAAACCCAGTAACGATAACAGCAGCACGGGCCGCCTGCCATATTTATCGCTGAGGTTGCCCAAAACCGGCGAAAAAACAAACTGCATAAATGCATAGGCAAAGGTTAACCACCCACCCCATTGTGAAGCTTCACTAAGGCCACCACCAATCAACTCTTCAATAAGTTTGGGAAATACCGGGATAATGAGACCTAACCCGGTAACATCAATTAAAAGTGTAATAAAAATAAAACCCATTGCAGCCTTACGCGAATTCGCCATACAATACAGACTTAAAATTTAATGCGCAAAGTTGCTCTTTTTATCTTCATTATTGCCAAAGAAAAAAAGTGAAATGAATAGTTCATCCGGGGCTTTTTTTTAATACACAAATTTTGAAAATAGGTTCACTTAAAAAATCCGGGCACATCGTGTTACATTCGCAGTACATCTAAAATTTTCATATGAAACCAATCAATACAGCAATTTGTTCGTTCGGAATGTCGGGGGTAGTTTTTCATGCCCCTTTTATTCATTACCACGATGGTTTTAATTTAACCGGTGTTTGGGAACGTAGTAAAAACCTTGCACCGGCAAAATACCCGGGAGTAAAAACTTATAGAACCCTGGAAGAAGTATTAGGTGATGAAAGCATTGAACTGGTTATTGTGAATACTCCCAATGCCACCCATTACGACTATACTAAAAAAGCACTGGAGGCTAATAAACATGTTATTGTAGAAAAACCTTTTACCAATACGGTGGAAGAGGGAGAAGAATTAATTGCACTTGCAAAAGAAAAGGGCCTGAAGCTAACGGTGTTTCATAACAGGAGATACGACAGTGATTTTAGAACGGTTAAGCAGGTAGTGGATAAAGGTTTACTGGGCGACATTATAGAAGTGGAAATTCATTTTGACCGTTTTAAGGAAGAGCTAAGCCCGAAGGTGCATAAAGAAATACCCGGCCCTGGCATTGGCGTTTTGTACGACCTCGGCTCGCATTTAACCGACCAGGCTTTGCAATTGTTTGGAAAACCTACTGGTGTTTTTGGCGACATCAGAACCGTGCGGCCGCAATCGCAGATTGATGATTGGTTTGATGTAACCTTATTTTACCCAAAACACCGGGTAAAAATTAAATCGAGCTTATTGGTTCGCGAAGCATTACCCGGCTTTATTTTACATGGCACCAAAGGAACCTTTTTAAAAAACCGCACCGATATACAGGAAGCTTCACTAATGGCCGGAGATACACCCGCCACACCGGGCTATGGAATTGAATTGGAAGCAGAGCAAGGATTATTACATACAGAAATTGATGGTAAAGAAGTACGCGAAAAATACCCTACGCTTCCCGGCAATTACCTTGATTTTTTTGAAGATGTATACCAGTCAATCCGAAACAATGCACCTGTACCGGTAACCGGCGAGCAGGCATTGGATGTTATTAAAATTATTGAAGCGGCTTACCAAAGTAATACTGAAAAAAGAGTGGTCAATTTATAAAGAACATACTTTGAAAATTAAGTAGTAACAAAGCAACCTTCTGCTGATAAAATATTGCTGGCATGGCATAACCTTTGAATAAAGTTTATCCATAAAAGATCGTTAGCAATGGATATATCACCCTTTTTTATAGAATTTGAATACAATGGAAAGTGGATACTTGCCGAAGTAAAACCCTGCTGCCAGGAAAACAATGTTTTTTACTATGATATCTCACTTAATAACCAGTTTCAATTTAGCATTACACAAAGCGGGCCGGACGAGGAAACACAAATATGGAGGATTGCATTGAAAAATGCAGATAAACAGTTTGATCCAAAAATGGTCCAGTATATTGGTGAACAAATTGAACAACATTATGTGATATAATTAATGCAGAATATTTGTTTTTAACGAAAGCTCCGGTAACCCTTCCGTGAGCTTTCATTATTTTTAACCCTTTTACATTAAACACCTAATTTTATTTAAACACCAAAATCCATGAAAGGCACTTTTCTGATAGCCCTGCTGGCTATATTATCCTGTCCTCTATTTTCACAAACTATACAATACCAGTTTTCGGCACCCAATGCAGCACACCACGAAGCTGCAATAACCGTAACTGCCGATAAGTTACCTGTTGGCCCGGCAATTTTTAGAATGAGCCGCTCCTCGCCGGGGCGTTATGCCAAACATGAATTTGGGAAAAATGTATACGATGTAAAAGCCTACGATGAAAACGGGAAAGCTTTAAAAGTAGAAAAGACCGATGCAGATATTTATAAAGTTTCGGGCCATAAAGGGATTGTAAAATTAACTTATACCCTGTTTGCTAATTATGCTGATGGAACTTATGCCAGTGTTGACCGTACAGGTTATCACCTGAATATGCCTGCCAGTTTTATGTGGGTTAAAGGTTTGGAAAAAGCACCGGTTACCCTCTCAATTATGGTACCCGACAGTAACTGGAAAATTGCCACACAGCTTAAACCAACATCAAACCCAACTACATTTACGGCTCCTGATTTACAGTATTTTTTTGACAGTCCAACAAAAGTTGGTAACCTGCAAATAAGTGATTGGATGGTAACTAATCCAGACAATAAAAAGTATGTTATGGAACTGGCTGTTGAAACAAAAGCACAGCCAGAAATATTAAAGGAATTTACACCCAAAGTAGCACGCATGGTTGAAGAGGCGAAGGCTGTTTTTGGCGAAGTGCCTGCTTATGATTACGGCAAGTACACTTTTATTGCAAGCATTAACCCTTATGTAAAAGGGGATGGAATGGAGCACCGCAATTCCACTATGATTGCTCTGCCAACAGTTTTTGATGGCGGCAATTATTTACTGGGTGTATTTAGCCACGAGTTTTTCCATTGCTGGAATGTGGAGAGAATACGCCCTGCCGATTTAGAGCCGTTTGATTTTGAAAAAAGCAATATGAGTGAAGGGCTGTGGGTGGCCGAAGGTTTTACCCAATATTATGGCGATCTTATTTTAACCCGTGCCGGCTTACAAAATGAAAATGATTTTTTAAGAAAAATGACCGGCTTAATTAATATCAAAAACAACACGCCTGGCGGACAGGATTATTCCCCTGTTGAAAACAGCCAGCGGGCCGTGTTTGTAGATGCAGGAGTAGCCATTGATAAAACCAATTATCAAAACATGTTTGCATCGTATTACACCTATGGTGCAGCAATTGCCCTTGCCCTCGATCTTGACTTACGCAGCCATTTTAAAAATACCACCCTCGATAATTTTATGCAGGAACTTTGGAAACGATTTGGTAAAACAGGTAAACCCTACACCGTAAAAGATTTACAACCGGCACTGGCGGCAATTACCAATGCGGAATATGCAAGTAATTTTTTTACAAAATATGTGTTTGGTCACGAGCCCTTTAACTACCAGGAAGTTTTTATTAATGCAGGCCTGAATTTAGTACCCGCCGCGCCGCAAAAAGCATGGGCCGGAAAATTTGGTTTCGCAAATAATGCGAATGAATTAATTGTGGACGGAGCAACCATAAAAAATACCCCGCTTTATAATGCAGGAGTGGATGATGGCGACCAACTTTTATATTTAGACAATAAGAAATTAAAAGGGAAAAATGACTTTAAGGAGATTGTTGATGCACATAAACCCGGCGATAAATTACCTGTTACTTTTATGCATAAGGGCGACACCATAATTGCTGAACTGGTTTTAGGTGAAGATACCAGAATGACAATTGCAGACGAAACCAATAAACCAACCAACCAACAGCAACAATTTAAAATGCATTGGTTAGGCAGCAAAGTAAAAAAGCCCTAAGGTAAAATGCAGTTGCAAAAAATAATACAGTACAAGAGTGCAAACCGCCGGCAGCCGGTCGGGTAATAAGAATGCTTAATAGCATTACACAGGCCGGGTATATAATCATCACAAAATAAAATGAAGGGTTATAAACGCACAGCTTTTTTTATGGGCCCAACATGTTCTTTACTATGAGGCATCGTTGCGTCGCACACTTGTACTATTGTTTCTCTATGCAGCAGGTAAAAAAAAGGGGCAGTTATTATAAAAATACTACCCCATATTCATCCCTTTATCAATTAAACCTGCAAAAAAAGAATAGGGTCATTTATGCACAGGTATTCGTAAGTTATTTCATCTTATAATAAGGTGCACATTATAGATAATTGCTTAAACATCAAACTCGCTTTCACGAAGTAAACTTTTATTATGTCGTGCATTTTACAAGGCATTAAATAATGGTTATAAGTGTTGTTATCAATGCTAAACAAATGCCCGACGCAGAACGAACAGTTACTCTTCAGATAAATTACTTAGCCGGTACCGGCTCAGCATTATGATTATTTGCAGGTGCTACCATTTGTTGTAAAAAAGGTAACACTTCGGCCTGGCTAATAATATTGTAATTGGCTTCTGTGGAGCAACTACCTATTTTAATGGTAAAGGCACGGTTTTCCAAAACCTTAAACATGTCTTCATCGGTAGTGTCGTCTCCTATACATAACGCAAAATCCGGCTGAAAATGATTGAACACTTTTAAAGCGGTCATTCCTTTATCCACCCCTGTTAAACGAACCTCCAGCACTTTATTTCCATCAATTACCTGTACAGGTGTATTAGCGGTTAACTGCAATAAATTATTCAACAATTCACGCGATCTTGTAAAACCTAAGCCTGGGTGCGTATTGCGATAATGCCAGGCAAGGGTATTTTGTTTTTCTTCAATAATACTGCCTACACAGCGTGTAACATATGATTGCAGCAAAGGACGAATCCTTTCTTTCCAGTCGGGAGATACCGTTGTTTGTGTAAGCCAATTTTCTCCTTTGTATTTTATTAATACGCCGTGCTCGGCAACAAAATTTAAATCAAGGTGGCCCAACCATTCCTCCAGGGTATCTGCATCGCGACCAGAAATAATTACCACTTCATTTTTCTTATCGGCCGTTAAACGTTCTAAAAAACTTACAACATCCTTACTTGGCGAAGCATGAGAAGGAATTTTAGTAAAAGGAGCCAATGTTCCATCATAGTCTAAAAGAATGCATCTTTTTTGAGCAAGGGCATAATTGCTCATAATGCTGTCAGTGACTTTCGCGTCGATTAATTTTACTTTCATTTGTTCCTGTTGTTGTTTAACCGAAGTTAAATGGTCAAGAAAATCGTTTACCCAACGCTCTACATCATAATCAGCAACCCTACCCTGCATTAATTTCATTCGTGATTTCTGCTCTTCAAGTGGCATGGCTAAAGCGGTTGCAATAGCATCACCCAACTCTTCCGTATCGGTAGGGTTAACCAGGATGGCTTCGTTTAATTCGCTGGCTGCACCGGCAAGTTCACTTAATATTAAAACACCGCCTTCTTTACTACTTGCTACAAATTCCTTAGCTACAAGGTTCATTCCATCGCGCAAAGGGGTAATTAAGCCTACATCTGCAACGCGATACAATCCGCAAAGCTCATTAAAAGGTAAGTGGTTAAAACGGTAAATCAAGGGCTGCCATTGAATGGTAGAAAACTTGCCGTTGATGGTACTAACCTGCTCTTCAATCATCTTCTTCCGCTCAATATAAGTAGGTATAACATCGCGGCTGGGAACAATATTTAAAATAAAAATTACCTTTTCGCGCCACTCAGGGTACCGCTCTAAAAAGTTTTCATAACCCTGCAAACGATAATTTAATCCTTTGGTGTAATCAAGCCTGTCAACTGAAAAAACAATTTTCTTATCACCAAAATTTTCTTTTAATTCATCATGATAAGCCATAACATCTTTTGTCTCTACTCCTTCTTTAAACTTTTTAAAATCAATCCCAATTGGAAACAAATCTATATGCACCAACCTGTTTTTAAATTGAACGGAGTTGTATTGGTTCTCTACTCCCAGCAACATTTTTACCGACTGTATAAAATGCTGTGCATAATCAAACGTATGAAATCCTACCAGGTCTGCACCCAGTATTCCTTCCAATATGTTGCGTTTCCATTGGCGAGGCAGCAAACGGAAAATTTCGTACGATGGAAAAGGAATGTGAAGAAAGTAACCGATAACTGCTTGAGGTTGTAAGGCACGTAACATTTGCGGCAATAACATTAATTGGTAATCATGCACCCAAACAATGTCGCCGGGTTCCATAATTTCAGCAACTTTTTTAGCAAAAACCTGGTTTACTGTATAGTAATCATCGTAGTGCTCTTTTGTATAACTGGTTAACGATGGAAAATAATGAAATAAGGGCCAGATAGTGGAGTTAGAAAACCCATTATAATAGTTGTGGTACAAATCATCTTCAATAAATATGGGTTCTACCGAAAAATCAACCCCTTCAAAGTTTGATTTGGCCTGCATAAACTCTTGTTCAGTAAAATCAGCACTACCCACCCAAATTTTTTCAGTAAACCTGTTTGCCTGAGAATCTTTTTCGAAATAACTTTTTAAAGCCGAAACCAATCCACCGGAGCTTTGCTTTAAGATAACTTTTTCCTCGTTTGCCTCAATTGAAAACGGTAACCGGTTCGATATGATTATTAATCTACTCATGTATTTATTATAATTTAATTATTGAATTAGCCTTCAAAAATCACGCCTGCAAAAAGCTATATTAAAAAAAATCAGCAAGTATATTTGCCGGGTTTAGAGTTTTAAAAACAAATTCAAACCAATTTGCATTAGCAAAAAAAAAATTTGCATCGCAGTATTTTATATGGTAGAATTTTATAGAGAAAATGATTTCTCCAAACGAAGTGTTGGTTAATACGAATGACAAAAATAAGGTTATTAATTTAGTGCTTAAAAAACGCTTAAAAAATACAGGTAATTATGGGCTAAAAAAAACTGGCTTTTAACTATACAACCAGGTAGTATTTTAAAATTGATCCTACTTATTGCTGCCCTATTAAATGAAAGTACAAGAGTGCGACGCAACCGGAGCAAAATAGTACCACACCAGCCCGGTCCAAAATATCCAAGATATTGAAGAAGAAATTATGTTACCAGCCCAATAGATAAATGGAGCTTTTGTTGCAGCCTTACCGATATTTGGAGGTTTGCACATTTGTACCAAGAATAAAATTCATGAACTTTTCCCCCAGTATTTTATAATATTGTCCCAATTATGTAAATACAATAATTCAAAAATTGTATCTTTTGTGAAAATAATTAATATGAAAAAAATAGCTTTATTTAGTTTTCTTGCCCTAACAATTGCAAGCACTAATGCATTTAGCCAGCAAGACAAATCGCAACGTGCCAGCCCACCCGCAACAGCCACAGCCACAACCGATAACGGCCTGGTGATTACAATGAATTACAGCCAGCCCTCTTTAAAAGGCCGAACCATAGGTGCAGATATTGCCCCCTATGGAAAAGTTTGGAGGACCGGTGCCAACGAAGCCACCACTTTTGAAATTAGTAAGGATGCAAAAATTGAAGGCAACTTACTAAAAGCGGGAAAATATAGTTTATACAGCATTCCAGGCGAGGAAGAAGCAACATTAATTTTTAATAAAACCTGGAACCAGTGGGGAACAGTTTATAACGAAGCGGAGGATGCTTTGCGTGTTAAAGTAAGACCATCACAATCTGATAATTTTACAGAAAAAATGACATTTT
>JBBSJX010000148.1:0-9010 GCA_038256825.1 Chitinophagales bacterium | reverse complement strand
TGCAGGCACCACCGTTCAACCTTACTGCTTCTTCAAGCATTCGTATGTCTGCTACCACGGTTATGGCTCCTAAAGCTGCTACCGGCGGGCCAAGATCAGATATTTACGGAACGGCTACCGATAATTATGAAGATTTTATAAACGGCCAGCCTGCATGTCCTATTTTCAATACAACTTATTCCTGCTCTACGGCAATGTGTACGGCCGCACCCACTGTAAATTCCCCGCTTTCTACAGGAACGGTGAATATATCGGGCACATGGACAAAATCTGCTTTGCCGGGCGCAGCGTCTCCGGCTACTATTACAGTATATAAAAATGGGCTATTAATAGGTACTGTATCACCTGATGTTGCCTCCGGTGGTATCTGGCAATTGAATAGCATACTGCTTGTGAGTAACGATATAATAACTGCAAAAGCGCAGGCTACCGGTGAAAGTCTCTGTTTAACAAGTAACGCCGTTAAGGCATCTTTATGTAGCGGGACTAATATACCGGCAATACCTCAATTAGGTTGCTACAGCGGGAGTAAAGGTGTATCAGGAGATAATTTAAGTACAGGCTGGACGGTACATGTAAATAACCTTACGAGAAATATTAATGAAAACAGCGTAACCAATGCCGGGGGATTATTTGGTGCAACTACAGGCTCAACCCCGGAAATTACTTGGATTTTTTCCGGTGGATGTAGCACCGGAGCGCCGATGACGAGCGGATCCTATAAAATCTATTACACTAATAACGTGAGTGGCTGCACCTCTGCACCGGCTTATTTTTGTGTAGGGGGCAATGGTGGTAACCAATTGGCCCCAACAACGCCATTAGTAATTACAAGCCCCGCTAATTCTATTTATACTACGGCTACAAAAACGATAACCGGAACAGCTACTACCGCTTCTATTTTGTATCTCTATGTGGATAGTGTACTCGTTCAGACTGTTACAGCCACCGCAGGCGGGTTTAGGTTTACTAATTTAACACTCCTAAACGGCCAGAAACTTTTTATTGTTAAAGAATTTAACGCAGTTACGGTAGATGCAAGTGAATGTGCAACTCAAACCGCAGTGTTTACTGTTAGTTGCAATACAGCGCCACCGGTTATTGATGCAGATAATAATAATCAAATTGCAGTCGGTAGCGTCATTACAGGTACTTCCACTGAACCTGCCGGTACACAAATAAGAGTATATAGTACTACAAATACACTTACGCCTGTGTCCTCACCAACTGTACAGGCAGGTGGTGTTTGGTCTACAACACCTTATGTTGCAGCGGCAGGTTTATTCTATTATGCCAATGCCCAAAACGGTACGTGCGGTGTCAGCGTTGCTTCCGGAACGGTCAGGGTTGCGACAACCACACCACTCACTCGTTGTAACGGTGCAACGATCACAGGTTCGCCAATCGCTTCCAATGTAGGAAGTATCAGCGGTACTGTTGGCGGTACATTTACTACTACCAGTGTAAAATTATATATGGACGGACAGTTAGTTGATAGTATTGCAACTACAACCTCAGCATGGGGGCCTATTACGGTAAATACGACAGCCGCAAATACACTTTACCCGGGCGGAGTGTTAACCATAGGAATAAAAGAAACAAATAAATTTGAAATTGGTTGTGCAACTCCTTCTGTTACCATAACCTGTACTCCCACACCGACAGCGCCGTTATTTACACCGACGAGTACTCAAACCATTAGTACAGGCCAGACGGTTACTTATACTATTTCAAATGCAGTTATCGGTACATTTTATGCCATCACAGACGAAACCAGCGGAGCATCACGCGGTAAGGGGATTTGGTCCACGGTTAACGGTAATTTAGACATTACTACCGATCCGTTTACAGCTCCCGGTACATATAGTAATGTTATAAGATCCAGTTCATTATCAGGAGTTACCCTATGTTCAGAGACATCTTCACCGGCAAGTGTACAAAGTAACGGGTTACTTGCGGTAAACCTGCTGAACTTTTCCGGTAAAAAAGCAGGAACGGGCATTTTATTAAACTGGGTCGTGAGCAATGAAGATAAATTGGACCGTTATGAAATTGAGCGGAGCAGTAATGGCTTTAGCTTTAATAAAATAGGCGTGCAATCTGCGAATAATACAAGTAATGTTCAAAGAACTTATTCCTTTACTGATAGAGAACCTTTGTCAAAAAACAACTATTACAGGTTGAAAATAATTGATACAGACGGTAAATTCAGTTACAGTAAACTGGTGGTGTTCAGTAACAGTTCTTCTTCTATGATCGTAAATGATCCTACACCTAACCCTTTTAAAGAATCCTTTAAGCTGAATGTGGATCTGGCCAATGCAACATTAATAAATATCAGCCTGGCAGATGTTACGGGCAGAATAGTGTATACCAATAAAGTCGCAGGAAAACAGGGTACTAACCTGATTGAATTCAATAATTTGGGTACATTAGAAAGTGGCGTTTACTACTTACTTATAAAGACAACGGATACTTCTGTACAGCAAAAGGTTTTAAAAATCAGATAAAAAAATCTTTATAAAATTATCAGCGAAGTTTCCGAAAGAAACTTCGCTTTTTTATGTGTCGGTTAATTTGGTTGATTTTTAATTGAACACGTGGGCTATCACAATTACTCAAATAACCTAACATGATACTACCGGGCACATTGAATCTAAATTGAAAAACCGCCGCGGCGGATGAGATTCAGCATCCGTTAGTCCGATTTGGCAGACTCAAAAAATGGATACCCGTCTCACTGGTTATCAGTTGTGTTATGTTTCAGTGTAATTTTCAAACTGATAAACCCGATTAATCCTGCAACTAACGAAGAAATCAAAATCACAAACTTTGCATTGTTTATTATAGTTTCATTGTCAAATGCAAGAAGTGTTATAAATATTGACATGGTAAATCCGATACCTGCTAAGAACCCCACACCTGCAACTGATTGCCAATTTAAGTCGTCCGGGAGTTTGCAAAGCCCGAGTTTAACTGCCAAAAAAGTCAATAGAAAAATACCCACCGGCTTGCCGGCAATAAGCCCTGCCGCAATACCTAAACTGTAATTTTGTGTTAGTATTTCTCCGATGTCTCCGCTTAAATTGATGGCTGTATTTGCCAATGCGAAGATTGGTAAAATTATAAAAGCCACAGGCTTGTGTAAGAAGTGCTGTAAGATATATGAAGTTGATTTTTTATCGCCGTTACCGAATGGAATGGTGAAAGCCAACAGAACCCCGGTAATGGTAGCGTGAACCCCCGAAAGAAGCATAAAATACCACATGGCTATACCGCCCGCTAAATAGGGGATAAGGTTTCTTATTTTTAACCTGTTGAAAACCAGAAGCAAAGTAAAAATTCCTAACGCAATGAAAAGGTTGGCCCACAGAAGTGTTTTGGTATAAAAAATTGCAATGATTAAAATAGCTCCTAAATCGTCAATTACGGCTAATGCTGTCAAGAATACTTTTAAAGAAACGGGCACCCGGTTTCCCAATAAGGATAAAATTCCCAACGCAAATGCAATATCTGTTGCCATAGGAATCCCTGCACCCGCTTGTGTTTCAGACCCGAAGTTAAACAATATAAAAAGCCCTGCCGGGAAAATGATGCCGCCCAATGCGCCGAAAATAGGCAATAAAGCATCTTTAAAATTGGAGAGTTCACCTGCGTAAATTTCCCTTTCTAATTCTAAACCGATCAATAAAAAGAAAATGGCCATTAGCCCGTCATTCACCCAATGTTCAATGGTGAGTCCTGCTAATTGAGTTTGCCAAAAATGGTGATAGCTTTCACCAAAAGTTGAGTTGGCAATTATTAATGATACAATTGTGCAGCCGATCAGGATCAGCCCGCCTGCTTTTTCACTGTCAAAAAAATCTTTAAATAATTTGGTTGCAATCATATTCCTTTCTTAAAAAATGTACCCGCCGGAACCAAAAACTAAAACCAATGATGTAATTGAGCGGGAATAATTTGTCATAAATATAATGGCAAAATTAATAGACCAATTGTGTAAAATTTTAAAAGTTTTTTAGTCAAGACAATTTTAAACACGCATTCGACTACCTGTCACGATTTTTCCGGAAGCCTGCCTGTCCGGTAGCAGGCAGCTATTGACAAGATTGTAAAAAGCTGAAAATATGAAGAAGAACAAAAAAGTTAAAAGTAAAGGTTTTTCAAAAGGTTCTATTTTTTTGCCGGTAAGTCGATAAGACGCCTTATCGACTTACCGGCAAATTCTTCTTAGTTTAAAAAATTTGCGCCTGTGGATTTATCGGGTCATCTTTCTACAACAGCCTCCGATGCCCGGCACTCCCCACAATGATCAAAGGTTACCCCTTCGGATAACCTTTGAAAATAAATATAAGATCGGTTTACTTTTATTCGATCACTACGGACCCTACTGCTACAGCCTTTCCTGTTTTATCAGACAATGCTACCCTGTACACTCCCTTTCCGTTATGCCTCATATCTACATTCATCTGCTGATATGCGCTGCTTAGCGAATAAGCACGCACATAAGTACGGGCTCCTTTTGCATCGTATATGCTCAGCGTATATTTCGTATCGGGCGCAGGTGCATAATAAACCACATTAAATGTTCCCCTGTTCGGACTCGGGTAAATAAACATTTTAGCCGTTGCAGAATCAGATACTAAAAATGCTGCGGATGTATTAGTACAAGCCATACCCGTTGCATTAGTTACACTAACAGTATAGCTTCCAAGATCACCATGATCAATTCCGGGGAGGGTAGAAGAGGTGGCACCCGTAACAATTACACCATTTTTAAACCAGATATAATTATAAACGCCCGGCGGGTTCACATTAGCCGTTAAAGTTGTAGTGAGGCCCGGGAATAAATTCCGATAAGGGGCTGCAGAAATGGTTGCAGTAAGGCTTGGGCTTACGGTAACAGCGGTAGCAGTAGAAACAGTTGTACAACCGCTCGCATTCGTAACCGTTACAGAATAATTACCTGTTGTGCTTACAGTGATGCTCTGTGTGGTGGCACCGTTGCTCCACAACCATGAGATGCCTGCAGAAGCAGTCAGCATCACATTACCTCCCTGGCAAATGGCCGTTGGGCCTGAGGCTGTAACAACAGCAGCGGAAGAGGCATTTACTGTAACAACAATGGGCGTTGAAGTGCTGGTACATGTTCCGGTTGTTACAGTCACTGTATAAGAACCTGATGTGGAAGCAGTATAAGTTTGATTGGTTGCAGCACCAATGGCAACACCATCTTTTTTCCAAATATAAGCACTGCCTGTACCCGCAGTAAGGGTTACACTTCCACCCTGGCAAAAGCTTACTGCACCCCCCGCTGTTGCCGAAGCAGCAGGTACTGAAGCTATTGTAAGCACAACTGCTGTTCTTGTTGTGCTTTCACATCCCGATGAAGTATTGCGGGAAGCTGAGTAATAAGTAACACTGCCAACGGTGCTTTGAGTAGGGCTTGCTATAACTGTTCCGCCTGTTGCAGCATTATACCATACGATGGTATGACCCGCCGGTACAGTAGCAGTCGCCGTAAGTGTAGAGATGGTTCCGCCGGGGCACACAGTTTGTGATTGATCACCGCCTGTGAGCGGTGCAGTCACAGAGCCGCCTACCGTTATTGCTAATGATGAAGGCGTTGTCTGACAAGTGCCGTTGCCTGCAAAAACGGTAACGTTTCCGTTTGTGCTGCCGCCGGGATAGCTAACCGTTATTGACGTAGTTCCCTGTCCGCCGGTTATTATTGCCCCGGATGGAATCGTCCATGTATAAGATGTAGCACCGGTAACTGGAGGAATGCTGTATGAAATTGATGTGGGGTTGCCACAGATATTATTTTGTCCGCTGATGCTTCCTACTGCTCCTAAACCACCGCCGCCGGATGAAACCGTTGCGTTAATGGCAACAGCTCTTTCGCCGATTGCACCGGTGGTATTATTTTTTGCAATGATAGTGAACCACCTGCTTGCACCCGGTGTCAATCCCGTTGCCGTAAAGGTTGTACCTGTAATATTCGCACTCAGAATTACGTATTCGCCCGTCACTGCATCCAGTTGGTAAATATCATAATGGGTTGCATTGGTCACAGCATTCCAGGTAAAGCTTACTTCTCCTGAGCTGCAACCGGCGCCTGTTGCTACTGCAAAACCTGTTGTGGTACCCAATATTTTAAAGGTCGCATCACTCACATCTGTCATCCCACCGGCGGAGATCCTAACCAAAGCTGTTGAAGTATTAGCCCCGGGTACAAAGAATGTAAAACGCTTCGTATTCGCGGCCACAGTAGAAGATAATACGGTCCAGGTGCTGCCGTTATCCAAAGAATATTCAATGGTTTGATTGCCGGTGATCCCTGCATTATCCCAGGTAATTACTTCATTGGAAGATGGGTTAAATGATTCTCCGCCGTTCGGATAGATCACTTCTATATAAGGCATTTCCACGCTCCAGGTAAGTGCATAAGGTTGGTTGGCGCCGGTTGGCACTGCAAATCCGTTCACCCGCATCGTGTAAGAGCCTGCCGCCGGGTTATCAATCGTTACTTGCTCAATATTGCTCACATTATCTACTGCACGGGTTGCCGGGTTTGCCGGGTTATCTTTATCCAGTACCCACGGAAGGGTAGTAGTGGCGCCGTTTATAACAGAAAGATCAAGGTTATTTACCAAAGCAGGATTGGCATTTGCACTTCCGGCAGGGTCATTCCATGTCAGCATTACCCTTAAGCGTGCAGCACCTGCAGGCACACTAAGCGCAAGATCATTAGTGGTGCCGGTAGTTACATTATTAAGCACATAGCGCACACTCGGCTCTAAAATTCTCACAGCCTGTAAAGCATTTATGCGGCCGTAGCCAAACTTGTAATCAGGTCCCGGATTGCCCAGATCATTTGCCGTATTCAGTATTACATTTTTTATAAGCGTTGATGGTGGCAGTGCGCCGGCATTCAGTTGCTTGTAACGCTGTACCAATAACGCTACTGACCCGGAAACGCCGGGCGTTGCCATAGAAGTGCCGGAATAAGTATCATAATTTAACGGCGCAGATACAGTAGAAAAAACACTCGTACCCATTGCGCTTATTTCCGGTTTTACCCGGCCATCTTGCACCGGGCCAAAACTGCTGCTACCGGAGATAGCTTCTGTTGAAGTAATGTTTGCAACAAGGATATTGTTTTTAGCAGATTTGCCACTTGCTGTTATCGTGGACCAGCCGCCTGCACAGCCGGTTTGTGAATTACCGGCAGAGTGGCAATGCAAATGGAAAGGGAAATTATTAAGGTTAATATCTGTTTCCCTACTGGTATTGCTGTAAGCAACCCCGGAACCGGTTAGCCCGCAGGTTTGTGTGCTGCCATACGAATGGCTGCTCACTGCTAAATTATATAACGGGATACCCGCGGCCATTTCCGTTTGAATATTTCCGCTGAAATTATAGGAATAAAGTTTTGCATTGGGAGCCATACCTTTTGCCAACGGGTTTCTGAGACCGCGGCCGAGAATAGTTCCTGAGCAATGCGTGGAATGATCTGATACAGCGCTCGCTTCCACTTGTGTAAGCCTGCCTGCCGGGCTAAAATCCAAGTGGGGGCTTACGGCGCCGCCATCCCATATGCCGATGTTGATACCATCACCTTTAAGGTTTCTTACGCCATCATTAAGAATATTTACACGGTGCAATGTTCTGCCGGGAAGGTTCTCCAACCTGTTTGGCGGATCAATGAATTCTACCCATTGTACAAATGCAAGTGCCACGAGTTGGTTCACTTTATTTTGCGGAATGCGAATGGTAAAGCGCCTGAAGGACTGCGCATCCTCCAGCACAGTAACTTTCAATGCGGTAAATGCTGTCTGTATTTTTTGTACAGATAGCTTTTCATAAGTAATTACATTCACATCAACAAAACCGGGTGCCTTTACAGCGTGTGCCGGAAAATTTCCTTTTAATAATGCCGGAATGGTTTTCTGTACAGGTGTAAATTTAAATACCGCTCGCACGTTGAGAGCAGTCAGACTCTTTTGATTGATCCCTTTATTTACAACGGCTGTGTAGGCCATGTTTGGGATGTAATCGATCAGTTCAATGCCTGCTGCACTAAGCTCCTTCTTACGGTTTTCATCAGGCAGGGCATTAAATTGTATGGTTACATAATGCTTATCCTTAAACAGGCTTTTGTTGAACACGTCGGTAGTCTGTGCAATGTTGCCGGCATTAGCTGCCGGCGTAAACTTCCCTGAATGAAGAAGGATTTGGTAATCATTTTTCTGCTGTGCAAACAGCAAACCGGGGAATAAGACAAGCAAAACTGTTTTGATAAAGGGAAGGAAAATTCTTTTCATGCAGATGATTTATTGGTATATAAAAAATTAGTTGTGTAATATAATATTTTAATTTCAGGTGCCATTGAATTTAGTCCGTTTTTTCAGGCCGCATCATCCGAAATAACAATACATACTGAATAGATACCCGGCCCGTAGGCAACATGCACAGCCTGTCTCTGCCCAAACCGATTCTGCTTTTTGGTGCATACCGTATTCCGGCGCACGTAAAAAATCATTGTCTATGAACATGGCTTCATCGTCACCTAGCTCAGTTTGATCTGTTCTTCAAAGCGCTCCCTTTACAATAAATAAATTGCAAAAAAAAGCACCGTTATTGTTTTAGATAATGGCGCCGAATTATTTTAACAAATATTTCTCCTACCTTACTTTCATCATAGCCCTTACCTGTTGTGTGGCTCCGTTTTGCAGCCTCGCATAATAAATACCACCGGCCAAATGAGATGCGTTGAAAGTAATTATATGTTTAGCGGTTACACCCACGGGATAGTCTTTCTCCAGCAAGTTTGCAATTAACCTACCGGTGCTATCCATAATCTGTATTAATGTATGCCCGCCTTGGGTAGTAAATTCAATAGTTGTATTATTTGTAAATGGATTAGGATAATTGGTAATTAAACTGTTGCCGGATGTATTGGGTGTTGTTTTGGTACAACTGTCGTTTTTAACCAGTGGCAGATCTT
>JBBSJX010000147.1:0-9074 GCA_038256825.1 Chitinophagales bacterium | reverse complement strand
TCTGGTAAATAGTTGTGTGTGGATGGATATTACCTGCTCCAAATGAGATAATGTGTGCAGGTTGAATAAAGTGATGCAGTACAAGAGTGCGACGCAAGAATGATGACCAGGGATATAAAGAATGGATACAAAAAACCTAAACCAAGGTGTAAAAAACTACTCAAATGAGTGTAATAGAAAATATAAAAGCAAAGTTTAAAGAATTTGGCCCAACAACCTGGTCCATAAAAAATAAAACGTCCATTTACCTATTGGTCATTTTTGTGTCGCTGGTAGGAGTGTACCAGTTTGCAACCTTGCCTAAGGAGCAGTTTCCTGACGTGGTTATTCCCACTATTTACGTTCAGACCATATATGTTGGTAACTCGCCCCGCGATATTGAAAACCTGGTAACCCAGCCCATTGAAAAACAATTACAAGGGATAACCGGGGCTAAAATAAACAAGCTTAGTAGTACTTCCATACAGGATTTTTCGGCCATTATGGTTGAATTTAATACGGATGTTGCCGTTGATATTGCTTTGCAGAAAGTGAAGGATGCGGTTGATAAAGCAAAGAAAGATTTGCCCAACGATCTTACCCAGGATCCCAATGTGCAGGAGGTAAGTTTTTCGGAGCAACCCATCATGTTTGTAAATGTGAGCGGCAATTACGATAAAATGAAACTGAAAAGTTTTGCTGATGAACTGCAGAATAAGCTGGAAGAACTATCGCAGATAACAAGGGTGGATATTGTGGGCGCTCCTGAAAAGGAGTACCAGATAAACGTGGATAATTTTAAAATGCAAAGCGCCAACATCACTTTTGATGATATTAGTAACGCGGTGCAGCGGGAGAATGCCGACATTTCAGGGGGATTGCTGGAAGTAGGCAATATGAAGCGTACCCTGCAATTAAAGGGGCAGTTTAAAAATGTGTACGACCTGCGGGAGATTATTGTTCGCAACACGGGTGGTGCGCCCATTTACCTGAAGGATATTGCTGAAATACGCGATACCGTAAAGCAAAATGAAAGTTTTGCACGGTTAAATGGCAAAAACGTTGTTACCCTAAACATTATAAAAAGGGGTGGTGAAAACCTGATTGAAACTTCGGACGATGTAAAGGAAGTAGTTGAAAATTTAAAAGCTGAAAAGTTTCCGAAAAACCTGGACGTTGTAATTACAGGCGATGTAAGCCGTGCTACCCGTACCTCGTTTAACGAACTCGTAAATTCCATAGTGATCGGTTTTGTATTGGTGTTGCTGATACTCATGTTTTTTATGGGTTTAACCAATGCCTTCTTTGTTGCCTTATCGGTGCCGCTAAGCATGTTTGTAGCTTTTATGTTTTTGCCGTTGGCAGATATTATAACCGGCTCGCATGTTACCTTAAATTTTATGGTGTTGTTTGCCCTGCTTTTTGGGTTGGGTATTATTGTAGATGATGCCATTGTGGTAATAGAAAATACGCACCGGATTTTTGTGGAAGGGCGCGGGAAACTTACTGCATCGTTATCGGCCCGTATGGCTGCAGGCGAAGTATGGATACCGGTACTGGCCGGTACGCTTACTACATTGGCGCCATTTTTCCCGCTGATGTTTTGGCCGGGCATTATTGGTAAGTTTATGATTTACCTGCCCACCATGCTCATATTTACCCTGGCAGCTTCGCTGATTGTGGCCTTTATTATGAACCCCGTTTTTGCGGTTGATTTTATGAACCATCCCGAAGACGGAACGGTAAAAAAGAAGTCAGACATTTTTAGAAAACCCGCATTTTGGATACTAGTGGGCGTAGGTATTTTGCTTGATATTTTTGGTGCCTATTTTGCCGGAAATCTTCTATTGTTTTTTGCCCTGCTCGTAATACTGAATGTTTATGTTCTTGATGGCGCAATCCATCGTTTTCAAAACCGTGCATTGCCTTCCATTATGGAGCGGTACGAAAAGTTGTTACGCTGGTCGTTAAATGGTTGGAGACCGGTTCATTTACTTTTAGGAACAATAGCGTTGTTCTTTCTTTCTGTTTTCTTATTTGCTGTTCGCAAGGTACCCGTGGTATTTTTTCCCAAAGGCGATCCTAACCAGATTTATGTTTATATACAATTGCCTGTTGGTACCAATGTAAACTATACCGATAGCATTACCAAGGTGCTTGAAAAAAGGGTAATTAAGGTTTTGGATATGGAAAATGGCAAGAATAATCCTGTTGTTGAAAGCGTTATTTCCAACATTGCCATTGGTGCTTCAAATCCTATGAGTGGCGATCGCACTACACGTGCTGAGTTGGGTAGAATACAGGTATCGTTTGTTGAGTTTGAAAAACGCCATGGCAAAAACACCACCCCCTATTTAGACTCTATTCGTAACGCAACCAAAGGCATTGTGGGTGCTGCCATATCTGTTGACCAGGAAGCATCAGGCCCGCCAACCGAACCGCCAATTAATATTGAAGTAGTAAGCGACGATTTTGATCACCTAACTAAAACCGCGGTTGATTTAAAAAACTACCTGGATAATAAACAAATACCTGGTGTTGAGGAATTGAAGCTGGATGTGGACCTAACTAATCCTGAAATTACCTTGACCATTGACAGGGAGAGGGCCATGATTGCCGGGGTTTCAACCGGCCAGATAGGAACGCAACTGCGTACAGCGTTGTTTGGCCGCGAAATTTCAAAAATTAAAGAAGGAGAGGATGAATATAAGGTTCAGTTACGCAACCTGGAAGTACAACGCCAGAGTTTACCGGACTTGCTAAACATGCGTATTGTTTTTAGAGATATGGCCAGTGGCCAGGTAAAAAGGGTGCCCATTAGTTCGCTGGTTAATGTGGATTATACAAGTACTTATGGAAGCATTAAACGCAAAAATGCCAAACGCACCATCAGCTTGTTTTCAAATGTTACCAGTGGCTTTACACCAAACGATGTAAATGCTACCCTGGCAAACGCTATTGCCGATTTTAATAAAGTGTACGACGATGCATCAATAAGCCAAACGGGCGAAGCTGCACAACAAGCCGAGACAGGTGCGTTTTTGTTCAAAGCCTTACTCATTGCCTTAGCGCTTATTTTATTTATCCTGGTATTGCAGTTTAATTCGGTAAGTAAGCCGGTAATCATCTTAACCGAAATATTATTTAGTGTAATTGGTGTTATGTTAGGCTTTGCTGCAACGGGTATGGAAGTGAGTGTGGTTATGACGGGTATTGGTATTGTTGGCCTGGCGGGTATCGTAGTAAAAAATGGAATATTGGTAATTGAATTTGCCGATGAGCTGCGTGAACGTGGAATGAAAACCAAAGAAGCCGTAATTAAGGCTGGTAAAACCCGTATCATCCCGGTATTGCTTACCGCGTTAGCTGCCATCCTTGCTTTAATACCGCTGGCAATTGGTTTCAATATTAACTTCATCACCATGTTTAGCGAGCTGAACCCACACATCTTTTTTGGTGGCGACAGTGCCCGTTTCTGGAAGCCGTTATCGTGGACCATTATATTTGGATTGTCGTTTGCATTTTTCATGACGCTCATTATTGTACCAGCCATGTACCTGATCGCCGAAAGGCTTAAGCGCCCTATGCGCAGGCAATATGGTGGCCGCTGGGTTAGTATGCTGGGCATTCCGCCGTTAACCATTTTAATAATGCCATTAATGGTAATTACTTTAATACAGCACCGCATTAAAGTAAACCGTCGTTTCCGTCGTTTGCAGGGTAAGGCCAGCGAAACCTGGATTAGAAGCTGGTTTTAAAAACCAATCATTTTATAAATTAAAAAGCCAGCTATCTTTTACAGGTTGTTGGCTTTTTTTATCCCTAAAATAAAAGAAAACATTGGGTGGAAACGAGCTTTAGCGTTTCAATCAGGCATTGTTGCGTCGCACTCTTGTACGGTATATCTTTAAGCAGCAACAATGGCGCAAAAATAAAGGCATCTTATAGGTTGTAAGCAAATTAGTAGACTAAACAAATCCTATATTCGTAACCAAATCATCAAACATGCGCAAATCCTTCTGGGTACTTTTAACCATGGTACTTTCTGTAACTTTTTTATTTTCTTTCATCAAACCAAAAGAGTCGCTTTATAAAAATTTAAAAGTACTTCCTAAGGATATATCAAAAAGTGACATGGATAGCGTGATGAAACATTTCATCGGTTCACTTGGTGTTAAATGTAATTTTTGCCATGTTAGGTTAAACAATGAGAAAAAAGACTGGGACTTTGCCAACGATTCGTTGGAGCATAAACGTGTTGCCCGTGAAATGATAAAAATGACCAAAAAAATTAATGGCAAATTTTTTAAAGATGATATAAAAAACATTTCCATGCCCCAAATGAATGAGATTACTTGTTACTCATGTCATAATGGAAAAAAGCATCCCGGTAAAACACCCCCACCCGAAGTTCGCGAAGCACGTCCTGAACAACGGCCATAACTTATAAGTTAGGAGCTTCTTCCTTTAGTAAAACGCTTTCCTCATCTTTGGTCTGGTTGTACTTAGCTGCGTACGCAAATATTACCGATGCAAACGAACCTGCTGCAATATTGCCAATTATAAGATTCATAAAAATCGTAAGCGTTAGGTTGCTTTTATTGTGATCAATTTCCTGTACCAGTTTTTCTGCAGGAAGTGTTTGTTGTGTTGCAGTTCCCCCAAAATGCGGAACCAAAATCATTAGTAATAAAATGGCTATAACAGCCGACAAAATGATTCCCACTAAATTAACCATAAGGCCCGCTGAAATCATAGATATGGTGCTGCCACCGTTCTTCTGTTTTTGAATATGAAAAAGCATAAATAATGCAACTGCTAAACCAAAAAGTATATTACCCAGGTATAGCAACCATATGCTTTCAAACTGATCAATTTGTATAAAAAAGTATAGGGGAATACAATACATGAATGCGGCTAATAAGCCAAAAGCAGGAAAAGATAAAAGCTGTTGCTTTTTCATAATGATGAATTTACCTGGTATTTAAAAAATATAGCCTGGTAATTATTAAGCCTATCATCAATTGCATACTGCACTTTAATTAAAATATTCTCCACCAGGCTTTTTAAGCAGTAAATAATAAACTAAAAAAATCATGCCTTTTTATTGGGCTTCCGGAAGTATTATGTGAAATGAAGCGCCCTTGGCTTCACTTGAATGAGCGAATATTTCGCCATGGTGGTTGACCACAATTTTATTGCATAAGGCAAGGCCAATACCCGAGCCGGGGTATAATTGTTGGTTGTATAACCGCTTAAATAATCCAAAAATTTGTTTGCTGAACTCAGGGCTAAAACCAATTCCATTATCAGCAAAAACAATTTTATAGTAACGCACTTTTTTGTTGAGGTGCGGATGCTGTACTAATTCAGTTTCAGTTAATACCCGAACTTTAATGGTTATTACCAGGGCAATATCCTGGCGTGTAAATTTTAAAGCATTAATAATTAAATTAAAAAACAACTGGTTAATCTGCAGCGGAAAGGCATCGATAGTGGGAAGGGTTTCAAATTCAATGCGGGCATTTTTTTGTTCAATCGTTAGGTCTATATCTTCTAAAACATTCGATAATACATTATTCAGGTTGGTAGGAATAAAATTTATTTCGCGGTTTAAACTGGAAAAGTTTAAAATATCTTTTATAAGAATTGACATGCGCTCAGCAGACAGGATAATTTTTTGAAGGTGCACCTTACCTTTTTCATCCAGAAGTTGGTAGTAATATTAAATAGTACGCCTGATATTTTTAAAAGCAGTTGTTACATTTACAAAAATTTTTTTTTATGAAAAGTAACCATGAGATTGATTATAAGATTTACGGAGAAGAAATGCAATATGTAGAGATTGAATTAGATCCCAACGAAACGGCTGTTGCCGAAAGTGGCAGTTTTATGATGATGGATAATGGGATTGAAATGCAAACCATTTTTGGTGATGGTAGCCAAAGCAACAGCGGCGGCATTTTAAATAAGTTGCTGGGAGCTGGTAAACGATTGTTAACCGGCGAAAGCTTATTTATGACCGCCTTTACCAACACCGGCCACGGTAAAAAACAGGTGAGTTTTGCATCGCCTTATCCCGGCAAAATAATAGCACTGGATTTATCTGCTTTAGATGGAAAAGTTATTTGCCAGAAAGATGCTTTTTTATGTGCCGCTAAAGGGGTAAGCATTGGTATAGATTTTAAACGTAAGCTGGGCACAGGTCTTTTTGGTGGCGAAGGCTTTATTATGCAAAAACTGGAAGGAGATGGATATGCATTTGTACATGCCGGCGGCCATGTTTTTGAACGCACTTTAGCCTCGGGTGAACTGCTGAAAATTGATACAGGCTGCCTGGTTGCCATTACTCTAAATGTTACTTACGACATACAGTTTGTTGGCGGCATACGAAATACCATTTTTGGTGGGGAAGGTTTATTTTTCGCCACACTAACAGGCCCGGGGAAAGTATGGATTCAAACGTTACCTATTAGCAGGCTGGCCAGCCGTATTTTATCCTTTGCTACAACCAACCGTAAAGAAGAAGGCAGCATTTTGGGTGGAATTGGTAATATGCTGGATGGTGATGGATATTAATTATAGAAGGGTATTACTTTATTTAAAGTAGTGCGCCGTTATTGTAATGTAACCTAAAGATGCCATTAGCACAATTGATGAAGTGCTTGCGACGCAACGATGATGCTATAAAAGACCAACGCTGGTATTGCTTAATTAATACTTTGCATTGAAATAATAAGCCCAACAATTTTTAGTTGTTGGACTTATTATTTTTAAATGATGCATTTAAATTTTGCCAGCCATAATTTCCTCCACCACTGCAGGATCGAGCAAGGTACTGGTATCGCCTAAATTTGTAGTTTCGCCTTCGGCAATTTTGCGCAGGATCCGGCGCATAATTTTTCCACTTCTTGTTTTGGGTAAACCCGTTACAAACTGAATTTTATCGGGCCTGGCAATGGGGCCAATTATACGGCTCACGGTTGCATTAATATCTTTCCAGGTAAGTTCATCAATCGCATGCGATTGGTCTAAAATTACATAGGCATAAATACCCTGGCCTTTAATGTCGTGCGTGTAACCTACCACCGCACTTTCAACCACCCCGGAGTGCATGTTAATGGCGTTCTCCACTTCCGCGGTACCTATACGGTGGCCACTTACATTTAATACATCATCTACCCGGCCGGTTATGCGGTACATTCCATTTTCATCTCTTAGTGCACCATCGCCTGTAAAATATAAACCGGGGTAGGCGCTGAAATAAGTGGTGCGGCAACGTTCATGATCGCCCCATGTAGTTCGTATGATTGAAGGCCATGGAGCCTTGATGCATAAGTTGCCACTAACATTATTGCCTTCAATTTCGGCCCCGTTTTCATCAACTAAAACCGGGTGAACGCCGGGCATTGGCAAAGTAGCATAGGTGGGTTTAGATGGGGTTACTCCTGCAAGACCGGATATGAGTATGCCGCCCGTTTCTGTTTGCCACCACGTGTCGACTATGGGACATTTTTTCTTTCCAATATTTTCATCGTACCAGTGCCAGGCTTCTTCATTTATGGGCTCACCAACGGTGCCTAAAATTTTTAAGCTGCTTAAATCTTTATCTTTTAAAGGCTCCAGCCCAAAACCCATCAGGCTGCGTATGGCGGTAGGGGCGGTGTATAGTATGTTTACTTTATACTTATCGGTAATATCCCAAAACCTGCCCGCATTTGGAAAGGTTGGAATGCCCTCAAAAATTAACGAGGTAGCTCCGGCGCTCAGCGGGCCATACAATATATAGCTATGGCCGGTAATCCATCCAATGTCGGCGGTGCAAAAATGTACATCTCCCGGCTGGTATTGAAATACATTGATAAAAGTGTAATTGGTAAAAACCATATAGCCACCAACAGTATGCACCACGCCTTTTGGCTTACCTGTAGATCCGGAAGTGTATAAAATAAACAACGGGTCTTCGGCATCCATTTCAACTGCGGGAAAATCGGTAAGGCCCAGCGTTTCTACTTTCTTTATTTCATCTTCCCACCACACATCACGTCCCTTAATCATGCTTATAGGGGTGCGCGTACGTGTGCAAACAATAACGCGTTTTACAAATTTGCATCCTATTAAAGCGTCATCAATAACATTTTTTAATGGAATGTCTTTTTGACCACGGTAAGCGCCATCGCAGGTAATTATATATTCAGCATGAGCATCTTCCAAACGGTCGGCAATACTTTGGGCGCTAAAACCACCAAACACCACACTATGTATGGCACCAATTCGGGCACATGCCAGCACTGCAATGGCCAGCTCAGGTATCATGCCCATGTATAAACAAACCCGGTCGCCTTTTTTTACGCCATTGTTATTGAGTACATGGCTAAACTCGCAAACTTTATCGTATAGGTTTTTATAAGTAAGTATTCTATGGTGCTCATCGGGATCGTTGGCTTCCCATATTATAGCAGGTTGGTCTCCAAGTTTTTCCAGGTGGCGGTCAAGGCAGTTTTCAGTTATGTTTAGTTTGCCGCCTTTAAACCATTCAATTTTAGGATCCGTAAAATTCCAGTCAACAACAGTATCCCATTTTTTACGCCAGGTAAATTCATCGGCAATTTTACCCCAAAACCCTGCAGGGTCTTCAATGCTTTGATTGTATTCTGCTTTGTATTCTTCAAAACTTTTTATCTGGTTTTTATATGCCATAGCAAACGGGTTTATAATCGCAAGTTAGCATGCTATTTTTTTTATTCGGTAGTATTTGATAATATTTAATAATCTAAATGCAAAGGCATTTTTAAATCGAATAAATTTAAAATCCGGGTTTCTTTTATTTTTTGTTGCCGGCAGATGATCAATGAGCAACATCGTTGTGTCACTCACTTGTACTTTTTATTCATGATCACCTTTTTTAAAAACAAATATTTTAAGCAATGAATTTATTTTTAAAACGCTTCATATTTCTCGTTTTAAAATGTTATTGGCTACCTATCTTTAGAACATGAACAACTGCGGCATATGAGTAACAACGATACTAAAGGAATTGGAAAAGTAATTTTCTCCTCGTCTTTGGGTACTTTGATCGAATGGTACGATTTCTA
>JBBSJX010000146.1:0-9103 GCA_038256825.1 Chitinophagales bacterium | reverse complement strand
TGGTGCTATTAGGTGCCATGATGGAACTGGGAAAAGAAAGTTTGCAGGAACATCAGCAGGTTGTAGATCTTTTAAACAAATACAACTGGCAATCGGTAGTACTTGTGGGTAACGATTTTAAGAACGTAAAACATAGCTTTCATTATTTTGACAATGCTATTGATGCCAGGCAATGGTACCAGGCACAAAACTTTGAAAATACCTACCAATTAATTAAGGGTAGCAGAAGCATGAAGATGGAACAGATACTTGATGGATAAGACATAATGGCTTTAATTGTGTATGGCAAAGACTTTGATGCAATTGGATTCATCGTGATTAAGTAAACTAAAATTTAACGTCATGGCAAAAGAAACATTTGGTGAAATTATAAAAGGTGAAACCCCTACCCTTGTAGATTTTACCGCCACCTGGTGTGGTCCGTGTAAAATGATGAAACCTGTGTTAGAAGAACTACATGTAATGATGGGTGACGAACTGAGAATTTTAAAAATTGATATTGACCGAAACCCTTCAGTAGCAAACAGTATGAATATTTCAGGTGTTCCTACCTTGCTTCTTTATAAAAACGGCCAATTGTTATGGCGACAATCAGGAGTACAAAGCGCCAAACAATTGCAGCAAATTATACAACAAAAAACGGCTGCCAGTTAATTGTTGCTAAAATTACTAAAAGCACAAGAGTGCGACGCAACTAAAGATGCATAACGAACGTATGTTAGCACCCATAAATATTTTATATAAAAAGAGTCAAGTTCACCAATTGCACATGATATACCATACTTCACCTTAATTTGTTGTATTATATTATCCTATCCTAACGAGCCATTTTGATTAACAACATTAGGCGATCAAAACCTGAATTTTCATGCATACCATTAATGATGTTCACCAACAATTTGCTGAATACTTTGGCTCCGATAATTTGAAACCATATGCTTACCTGCTTTCTAAAAAAATGGCTGAAGGCCATATATGTTTGCCGTTAAATAAATTAACCGAAGAAGATAGAAATTTGCTACCAGAGGCATATCAAAATAAAATTTCAAGTACCACGGAATTAAAACAAGAGCCTTTAGTTCAGTTTGAAAAAGAAGAGAAAGAACCCTTTATAATTTTTAATGAAAACCTGTACATACAAAGATACTTTGCTTATGAAACGGCATTACTCTATCGCATTCAGCAATTTATTGAAACCGAAAATGCTGCAGGTAAACAACGGATTGAATTAATAAAAAAGCAGGAACCTTTTATAAAACAATTATTTTACAGCAAAGTACAAACCAATAAAAATTTACCAGAAACCAATTGGCAAATTACTGCAGCTATCACAGCCATTTTAAATAATTTTACAATTATAACCGGCGGACCAGGCACAGGAAAAACAACTACTGTAACAAAAATTTTATCTATACTTTTTAATGAAAATATTAGTTTGAAAGTTGCATTAGCCGCACCAACAGGAAAGGCTGCAACCCGACTTTCGGAATCACTAAAAAATGCATCAGCAGGTTTACCTGAACAACTAGCAAACAAGTTTTTTGAATTAGAACCAACCACCATCCACCGTTTGCTTAAACCTTCTTTTGGTTCATTACATTTTAAGCACAACCAGGCTAATCCAATTAATGCAGATGTTATAATTGTTGATGAAAGCTCCATGATTGATGTAGCACTTTTTGCCAGGTTAATGGATGCCATTGCACCACATACACGTTTAATATTACTGGGCGATAAAGATCAATTGGCATCAGTAGAAGCAGGAAGTTTATTTGGAGATTTATGCCAGGCACAAAGCCGGATAAATACTTTTAGCACTGCAAGGGCTGCGCTTATAAATTCAATTATTATTAACGAACAGGAAACAATTACTGCAGGTAATATTATAAACCCAACAAGTCATCCTTTGTTTGAACATGTTATAGAATTACAACGCAGTCATCGGTTTAACGATGATAAAGGAATTGGCAAATTCAGTAAGGCAATCATTAAAAATAACATCGAAGTCATTGATCACTTTATTGAAAACAATAATGATGAACAGGTAACAATTGATGTAAATTATAATGAAGAATTAATTAATCAATTTGTAACAGGATATGCTTCGTATATAAATGAAACTGAAACCGTCCTCGCTTTTAAAAAATTAAATAATCTTAGGGTTTTATGTGCGGTAAGAGAAGGTCCGCAAGGTTTATATGCACTTAATAAAAAAATTGAAGAGCATTTAATTAAGTTAAAACTAATCAGGCGCTCAGGCGATTTTTATGAACATCGCCCAATAATGATAACCAGTAATAATTATGAGCTGGGATTATTTAATGGCGACATAGGCATTATCCGCCAAAACGAAAAAGGAGTAGCAATGGCTTGGTTTGAAGACAATGAAGGGAAATTAAAAACAGTATTACCGGGGTATATTTCGCAAGCCGAAACTGTTTTTGCAATGACCATACACAAAAGCCAGGGCTCAGAATTTGAAAAAGTTTTAATGGTGCTGCCAGATAAAGAAGATAACAATATGCTAACCCGCGAACTATTGTATACAGGCATAACGAGAGCAAAACAAACAGTAATCATTCAAGCCAGAAAGGAAGTAATTTTAAAAGCAGCAAACGCACAGGTTCAACGTACATCCGGAATAGCAGCACGGTTTGAAACCATAATTTGATTTTTTTGTTACAAGCATTTAATCATTGTTGAAACTTTTGTTGCGTCGCACTCTTGTACTTTTTATATTAAATCAGCAGGCAATTCAATTCGGGCTTCAAATTCAAAAATAAAATCATCAGGATCTTACTTTAAAATTTATGGCGCTTCATTTATTAGTTTCCAATTCATTAAACGTTTTAGCAAATCATCTTTGTACCGATCTTGAACAGCAGGAGCTGGATGTTTTTAAACCTGTATTTATTATTACACAAACAGATGGCATGAATACCTGGCTTAAACAACAGGTAGCAAAACAATTGGGCATCGCTGCAAATTATCGTTATTTAAAATCACAGGAATTAATTAACCAGGTGTATTACCTTTTAGGTGGTCGTACAAGCGAAATACTTTCATCAGAAAATTTATCATGGATTATTTATAAATTATTAGGTGAGCCTTTATTTATTGAAACATTCAAGGATGTATCTAATTATTATACCGGGAGTACTGCAGATAATGAAGTAAAAAAAATGTCGTTAGCTGAAAAAATTGCTGATCTATTTGACCAATACCAAATATACCGTCCTGAGATGATTGCCGAATGGAATCAACAAACAAGTACCGGCATTACTAATGATTGGCAACAATACTTATGGACTAAGGCAAGGCAATTATTAGAAGATAAATTACCTGACAAAACCAACATAAGTAAATTTATTATTGACGAATTAAAAGACACAGAACAACAACAAAAACTACAAACAAAAATGCCCGTGGTTTACCTTTTTGGTTTATCAATTACAACGGGTTATCATTTACAGTTATATCATACTCTCGGCCAATATATTGATCTAAAATTTCACTTTATCAATCCTGCTCCAGGGCAATATTGGTTTGAAGATGTGAGTGAAAAACAACTCCTCATTTTAAAAAGAAAAGGATTTGCCGATAAAGATGATCAGCCTATAGGAAACCCGTTGCTTACCAGTTGGGGCAAAGTATTACAGGATACTTATGGCCTTCTTTTTCAGGACGAAACATTACTGAATGCGTATGAAGAAGTAGAAGCAGCAATGCCAGATGACAACAAAACCCTGCTTCAAAAAATACAATACGATCTTTTTTTAAATACCCCAACCGCCAGCAATTTTAGCATTGAAGATTGTAAAGATGGATCGATAACTATTAATTCATGTTTTAGTGCAGCCAGAGAAGTTGAAGTATTGTATAACTACCTGGTTCAATTAGCCAGCCAGCCACACCATAACATCTCACCACGAGATATTGTAGTTATGGTGAGCGACATTAATACTTACACGCCCTACATAAAAGCCATATTTGATAACGCACCCTATAAATTTCGTTATAGTATTACGGACGATAGTTATGTTACGGGTGATACAGCAAGCGCAGCATTAAAAGCCCTGTTATCCATTTCGGAAGAACACTTTACTGCAGAAAACATTGTACAATTACTCGATTCTGCGCATATAAGAAAACGTTTCAACATTACTGAAACGGGTTTAATACGTGATGTAGTAAACAAGGCCAACATACGTTTTGGCATTGAAAATAATTTAGAAGATGAAAGCATTTATGTAAGCTGGATTTATGGTTTAAAAAGGATGATGTATGGAATTTGCATGAGTGGTGAAGAAGAGTATGGAAATGGAGCAGAAAGTTTTTATCCTCTCGATATTGTAGAAGGAAGCCAATCTATGGAGTTAATAAAGTTCAATCATTTTATTTCAATATTGATAGAATCCTTAAAAGAAAGAACTGAAAGTAGGACTATTAAAGAGTGGGTTGAATATGTGCAGCGGCTGTTGGATAATATGATATGTGAACCCGAAAACACTACCGACGAAGATTACTTATCCTTAATAAAACAATTAGGAGCGTACAACATCCTCAACGATTATTTTACAGAGAAGATTAGCTTCAGAGTATTTAGCCACCGGTTTTTAAAAATGCTTCATACCAATACAGGTTCGGGTTCCTTTGCATCGTCGGGTATTACATTTTGTTCCTTAATTCCTATGCGTAGCATCCCTTTTAAAGTGGTAGCCATGTTGGGTATCAACTTCGATAAATTTCCGAGAAAAGAAAGCGCCATTAGCTTTAATAAAATGGAGAAGCAAAAAAGAAAAGGAGATCGTAACGTTAAAGAAAACGATAAGCATTTGTTCCTGGAAACTATATTATCAGCAGAAGAATATTTTTATATTAGTTATGTAGGACAAAGTGCAAAAGATAATACACCACTACCTCCATCTACACTAATAGATGAATTATTGGATTACATACAATCAGGAGCCAATCAAATAGAAAATGTTAGAAACCTACTAATAAAGAAACATCCCTTGCATGGCTTTAGCAAAAAGTATAATCAAAACGATGGAGCACTTGTAACCTATTTAAATAGTGCAAAGCCAATGGAGGCAGGGATTATAGATAGGGATAAAATTTCAGATCAATTATCGTTTAACGAAATAGAATTATCATCTTTAATAGGCTTTTTTAAAAACTCATTTAAAGGCTATTATAATAATGTTTTAAAAATTTATTACAGAGAAGACGATGAATTGCTGGAGGAGAATGAATTGTTTGAATTAGACACTTTACAGCAATGGGAATTAAAAAATCAACTACTGGTTTCTGAAGAGGAAGAGCCTGAAAGTTTAAGAACCCAATTGGTAAAAAAAGGCAAGCTACCATTAAAAAATATAGGAACGGTTTCGCTACAAAAAATTGAGAATGAAATAGCAATTACAAAATTTATATTTAAAAACAGGATTAATAATAGTGTTGCCATAACGGTTCCAATTGAAATTAATTTAGAAAACTCCCTTTTAAAAGGAACACTAAATAATATTTATGAAAACAATTTAATGGCTATTTGCTTTTCAAAGAATGAATGTAAATGTTTACTGGAGGCTTATATAAAATACCTGGCTGCAAGGGCATCCGGGTTTCCTTATAAACTCTATTATATTTCTGCTAAAAAAAATATAGAGTTTGAAGCTAGTCCTATAAGTAAAGAAAAAGCAATTGAACGTTTACAAGCCCTGGTTGATTTGTACAAAACAGGTCATGAAAAGATCCTTGCTTTTTACCCTTCTTTTAAAATTACACCTGATAAAATTGAAACACTAAATATTGAAGAATTTCAAAAAGCGATAAAAAATGAATTGGATAATTATAAGTTTCCTTGTAATGATAATTACATACTGAATGAGTTTAAGAAAGGTTATTTTTCAGAAGAAAATGTATTGGAATGGTATAAGTCGAATTGTATGTTATTATTAAAACCATTGGCAGAAGTGTTTACAGGATTTTATACCGATTAAGTAGAATTAAATTTTTATTAGTTTAAAAAAGAATGAAATGTAAAAGAGTGCTAACCAAAGATAGTTCGTCGAGCTGCAACAATGTTGCATGCAACGATAAAGGCGGGAACAAAAAAAAGAAAGTTGAATGAAAATTTTTAAACCTTTTAATGCTGAAACAGTTGCTTTGCACGGCAGCAATTTAATTGAAGCAAGTGCAGGAACGGGCAAAACATACTCAATAGCTATTTTAGTATTGAGGCTTATACTTGAAAAAAAATTCTCGGTTAAGGAAATACTGATGGTAACTTTTACCAAGGCTGCAGTTGCTGAATTGGAAGAACGCATACGGCTTTTTGTACGTAATGCTTATAAGGTTAGCCAGGGTGAACAAATTTCGGATGAAAGCATTACCAATATTGTAAATCGCTATCCTGATAAAATAGAAGCCAATAAATTATTACAGGAAGCAGTACTGTTTCTGGATGAAACATCGGTGCTCACTATTCATAGTTTTTGCCAGAAAACATTAAATGAATTTGCTTTTGAAACAAACCAATTATTTGGAGCCGAAACGTTGCAGGATGTTGGTGCTGTGATGGCAACGGAGATTAACAAATACTGGCGATCGAACATTACCAGCATACCTGCCGGCTTATTGGAACAATTATTAGAAGGCGGTTTATCGAGGGATAATATTGGACAAATTGTAAGAGAACATATAAGTGGAAAAAAATATTTTCAGGATGATTTTTTAAAAAAAGAATTAATTAAAAAATCGGAATATGCTGTAATTGAAGACAAACTAAAAAGTTTAAAATATAAAGCAACAACACAGCGTGAAGAAATAGAAAATTATATTATAAAAAATGGTGCAGATTTAAAAACCATTTCCGAAAATAATAGTCATGCTAAAAAAAATATATTGGCGTTAATTGACCAACCCAAAGCATTTCTACATTTTATAGACCAATCGCCTGCTGCCTATATTCAAAAACTGTTTGGTGAAATTATTGTTCGACTGGAAAAGGTAAATAAAATTGAAGAGGAAAGAAACCAGGAATTAAGAAAGGTTGTAAATGCTATAAACCGCGCTGCCATTCATGCGGTATCTAATGGTATACTTGCATACAAATTGCGCAACAATCAAATGTCGTTCGACGATATGATTGTGAAACTACACGAAGCATTGGTAAACCCAAATGCTGGAAAACTGGTAACGGAGCTTCAAAAAAAATACAAGGCCGTTTTTGTTGATGAGTTCCAGGATACAGACCGATTGCAATACGAAATTTTTCAAAAAGCATTTAACCCAAATACCATCCTGTTTTATATAGGCGATCCCAAACAATCAATTTATGCATGGCGTAAGGCCGATATTTTTACCTATTTCAAAGCATACGATGAGGTAGATCACATTTATGATATGAACCAGAACTTTCGTTCGTCGGAACCTATGATAGATGCAATGAATGTGTTTTTTAAACCTACCGCCGCCTTTGACACATTCGCTTTTAACAATGCTTCGCATGCTATTGAATACATTCCCGTAAGGGCACCAGCCGGTATTTTAAAAGGACAATTATATGATGGCCTGGAGCCAATGGTGCCCATATCTATTTCTGAACTTTCAAATAACGACCAGGTTAATGATGCTACTATTGCACAAGTAATTGATTTGCTAGAAAACAAGGATTATGCAATTGGCAAACCCGGCAGTTTAAGACCTATCACCCCAGCCGATATTGGCATATTGGTTAAAACCAATCGCCAGGGAAGAATACTAAAAAACAAACTTTCGATGTTTGGCATACCTGCAGTAACTATTGCCGACGAAAAAATTTTACAGTCAGAAGAGGCCACCTATTTACTGTATTTATTGCAGGCTATGGCAGAGATATCGAGGGCCGGAATAAACAAAGCCTTGCATTCGCCTTTTACCGGATTTACGGTAAAAGAAATATTATTATTAAACGATGAAAAAACACTGGAGCTTTTTAAAAAGTACAAATCGCGCTGGCTCGAAGATGGGATTTACACCGCACTCATCGATTTTGTTTCTGACTTTAATGTGCAGCAGGTTTTATTACAATACAATACCGAAAATGGTGAACGCATCATTACCAATTTATTTCATTTAATTGAGTTGGTTCATAAAATACAATCAGCAAAATTATTATCCCCCGCCGAATTAATCAGTTGGTTAAAACGTGGTATTGAAGGGATGGAAACCGAAGGCGACGAATATGAGCAACGTGTTGAAAGCGATGAGGAAGCCGTGCGAATTGTTACCATTCATAGAAGCAAAGGTTTGGAATATAAAATTGTGGTTTCGCCATTCATGGATTTTGCCGAAATGAAAAACGAAACAATTTGCAGCTTTAGAGATGAAACGACCGGAGATTATATTGCCGTTGAAAAAAAATCGATGACGCCTGAACAAGCTCTTGCAGCAAAAACACAAATGGAACAGGAGTTCAGGCGTTTACTTTATGTGGCCATTACACGCTCAATTTACAAATGTTATATATTCCGAAACACTTATTATAAAGCTTCTACCCTGGGTATATTTACCCATGCCTTAAAGGGTGTTTCAACCAACTTAATTGAAACCAAGATTGCGCTCGAAATACCCGCAAAGTACCGGTATTCAAAAGCTAAACTATGGCAAAGGCCGCAACTAACCGGCGAGGTTCATTTTAGCTTATCACATCAAAACTGGACCCGCATGAGTTATACCATGTTAGCTGCAAAACCAGAGCACAAACCACGGTGGTATAGCACCATGCACTCCGATGAATTTGAGAACTTTGTTTTTTACCATTTAGAAAAAGGTGAAAGAACCGGTAACCTGCTACATTATATTTTCGAAAACATTCATTACACGCAAACCACCCGTTGGACCGAGATTATTGAAGCTGCCATATCCCGTTTTGCACCGCGCCAAAAATTAGCCTACCAACAACTTTTACAAAATTTAATTTTACAGGTGCTACAGGCCGATGTGCAGGTACAAAGCGAGCACTTTAAATTAGAAAGCATCAATTATAACAAACGAATACATGAGTTTGAATTTGACTTCCCCGTGCATTTGTTCAGGAGCGAAAGCCTCGAACAATTAT
>JBBSJX010000145.1:0-9190 GCA_038256825.1 Chitinophagales bacterium | reverse complement strand
TTGTGTTCAAAATTTTTTAACTGGTCAAAAGCGCCCATAGTTTTTAAATCGGTAATGAGGCGATCCAGTTTTTTTAAAAGCTGCACGCCACTGGGTTTTTTAACATAGCCCGGCAAATTATATTTATCAAGGTTTGCAAACTCCCATGGATGGAAGTATAAATTTAAATACCCATCTTTTTCTAAGGTGCGTTTAGCCAAATACTTATACAGCTTATATGGCATATTTTTAAAAGCAAGCCAAAATAAAGGGAGCCTGAAAAAAGGGGAAACCGATGCAGGAATACGCAAAAGGTTTTGATCGAAAAAACTGGTGCGTGGCAAATGGGTGTAATTGTACCGGCCGGGCAAACGGGTAGGGTTTATGGAAGAATCGTAGGTGAAACCCGCCTGTTTTATAACCTGGACATCTACCTGTCGCATCCGGGGCATGCGTAAGCCATATATATTTTCGCCGGTTATTTGCTGAAGGGCGAGTATAGAGTTTTTTAAATCTTCGTTTTTAAAGGATGAATGATAAAAGGTGTGCGAAGCAATTTCGTTTGTTAACGATAGTTGTTTTACAATAGCGGGTTGCTCATTGGCAAAAGCGGCTGTGGTAAAAAAAGTTGCGGTAACCTCATGTTTATTTAATACTTGCAGCAGGTTTTTTAAGCCATCAACAGATACATTTATTTGCTCCTGCCATTCAATTGAACTTTTAAATTCACTTGTTATATCAAACTCTTCTAAATCGAACGTCAGGTAAATTTTCTGTTGGTACATAATAAGCTTTAAAATGGGTGCCGGGATCGGTTCTTTTTTTCTTTACAATGGACATAAGATTTTTAAACTCGGTATATAAAACCTTACTGCCCATAACCGAAAACCTTATCCCCGGTTTTAACTGCAGGCCAATTATAGCAACAGTTAAATTTCGTTTGAAGGCCAGCATCAGGAACTCGGTATCAATAAGAAACCTGTTTATTTTGGTATACAGGTATAACCTTTTTCCACTTGAATTAAATCCTTTTAAACCCGACTGTGCGTCGCAATCGGGCAAATGTAAAAACATCTTATTGAGCATAATACAACTCTTTGAAATAAGTTTTCTTTTTAAAGGAACCGTTTTGTAATAATCACCCGAACGTTTGCCCGCAACAATGTCGTAACCTGCAAGTAATTGTTCATACACTTCAACAATATTGTTGTTTACATAAGGAAAGTCTGCATCGGTAGTTATAATGTAAGGCGCCTGTGCCGCATTTACGCCTGTACGTAAGGCAAAACCCTTACCCATATTATTGGGGTAACTTATAAAACTAATGTTTAAAAATGTTTCGCCTAACAATCCAAACATTTTAAGTAAATCAGGGGTTTCAAAACCATCGTTTACTACAATAAATTGTATCTGGATTTGGGGTAAAAGCTGTTCAACAGCATGCACGTTTTCAATAAAAGCGCCTGCCCAATGTGATTTTGGGTTGCAAAACGGTACAACAATGGTCAGATCAAATTTTGGCTTTTCCATAGTCGGGTTTTATTGTTAAAAGCTGGTATATAATTCTCATCCAAACCAAAACACAAGGCACTGCACGAATACTATATGGTTGTATAAATTGTTTTTTTATAAATGAGGGAACCAGGTCGGTTACGGGTAGTACAGTAAACAGTATTACCAGGCTTAAAAGCAAAACATCAAGGGGATTCTTTTTGCTTGAAACATACCATAAACCCACGCCTGTAACTGCAAGCAGGTATGTAGCCGATTCTGCCGCGTGGTTAAAAACGATAACAAACAGTAAAATAGCGGCCAGGTAAAGGGTCTGCAATTTTTGAATATGCAATAAGGAGCGTTTAAGCAGCAGTGGTAACATTAAAAACCCCAGCCCACAAAATTGAATAACTGAAGGATTAACCGGGTTTTTTAACCATTGATAATTTATACTGATGAGTGAAAGTGAGGTTGAATTTTCTTCCATACTCCTGTCATTTTTTAGCGAAACAAACCAATTGTGGTATTGCTGTGCCAGATTTTGAAAAGAGACAAACAGCAATGGCAATGCAAAAAACACGGCAAACCATATTGCACACCAAACCAGGTATTTTCTTTTTTCCGGAAAAAATACAAAGCACAAACCTATAGCTGCTGGATACACTTTTATAAAAAAAATCAATACAGTAAACAATGCAGCCAAAACCGGTTTTTGAGTTCGCAGGCATACAAATGCCAAAAGCATTAACCCCAGGTTTATATGGTTAACCTGTTGGTGCTGTAACGAATTGATACTATCGGGAAGACATAAAGCCATTAAAAATAAAACTTCGGCTTTGCTTATGGGTAGTTGCTTAACGGCAACCAGGTATACCAGCATACTTATTACCGCCCATAACAGCATAGAAAAACTTTGCGGCAAATAAGCAAACGGCGCAAACAATACCGCAAAAGTTGGATTGTATAAAAACAAATCATCGTATTGCTGCGGGTAGGCGATGTAAAGATTTTGACCCTGAACCAGGTGACTGAATGAAGCCTTGAAAATGTTAAAATTATTATAACTACCTAATGAAAACTGTTGCAACGCAATTAAGGCAGCAATGACTACACCGATTACCAAATAAAAACTGAAATTTTTATTAGCAGTTTTTTTAAAAAAAAGCTGAAAGGCAAGCTGGCTCATTACTTAATAACTACTTATCGGTAAATCTTTAAAATATATCGGTGAATTACGATCACAAAATAATAAAGTACTTAAGCTTACAGGATTAATTTGTCTTAAAAGCGGGTCGTAATATTTAAAAACAGCTTAAAAGACTGGCCAAACAATTAATTTCGCGTCTTTCTAAAATGAATTTTATGACAAAAGGACCTATTTCTCAGTTTATTCAACACCACTATCGCCACTTTAATGCTGCGGCTTTGGTTGATGCTGCCAAAGGATATGAGACCCATCTTTTAGAAGGTGGAAAAATGATGATCACCTTAGCAGGTGCCATGAGTACTGCCGAACTAGGCATTTCGCTTGCCGAAATGATACGACAAGACAAAGTGCAGATAATTAGCTGCACAGGCGCCAACCTGGAAGAAGATATTATGAACCTTGTGGCGCATTCACACTATAAAAGAGTACCTAATTACAGGGATTTATCGCCACAGGAAGAGTATGATTTACTTGAAAATGGTTACAACCGCGTAACCGATACCTGTATTCCCGAAGAAGAAGCTTTTCGCCGCATTCAAAAGCATATTCATAAAATATGGAAAGATACCGAAGCAAATGGTGAACGCTATTTTCCGCACGAATACATGTACAAATTGTTATTGAGTGGTGTAATGCAGGAGCATTACGAAATTCCGGTTGAACATAGCTGGATGATTGCTGCCGCCGAAAAAAACCTCCCTATCATTGTTCCGGGATGGGAAGACAGCACTATGGGTAACATTTTTGCCAGCTACTGTATTAAAGGCGAGCTTACCAGCACTACTATGAAAAGTGGGATTGATTATATGATGTGGTTAAGCGAGTGGTATAAAGCTAACAGCGAAGGAAAAGGCGTAGGTTTCTTCCAGATTGGCGGTGGTATAGCCGGCGATTTTCCCATATGCGTTGTGCCTATGATGTACCAGGATCTTGAAATGCACAACATCCCATTCTGGAGTTATTTCTGCCAGATAAGCGATTCAACAACCAGCTACGGTAGCTACAGCGGTGCCGTTCCAAACGAAAAAATTACCTGGGGTAAATTAGACATACACACTCCAAAATATATCATCGAAAGCGATGCAACCATTGTAGCACCGTTGGTGTTTGCATATATTTTAGGATTATAAAAAATAACCGGCTGGTATTTATAGATTTTTTTTTGGTACCCGGCTTTTGTACAAATATTTAGCGGCCGTTGCAGCCTGACCGACTTTCGGCGGTTCGCATTCCTGTACTTAAAATCCCTGTTGGTCAATCCAACAGGGATTTGTTTTTCAGGTCTTCTAATATCCTTGTTTAAAAAAAATGGGGTACTGTAGACATTCATCATTTTTCAGCAGCAACTACTTCCCGCCTGTATTGGCGGACATTTAACCGTACCATAACTGCAAAAAACACAACAATCGCCTGGTAAAGGTTTCAGTCTTTTTTTACAGTTTTCACATTTATAAAAAAACATACAGGCATCTATTAGCATTATTTCTTCTTTTTTGTACCCACATTCAGGGCATGTAATGGTAGAGCTTAACTCCACCACTTTATTTTGGTATAAACCTTTACTTGTACCTTCCATTTTTTAATTTTTACTTTTTAATTTTTATCTCTTGGCATTATTTCATCCTTTATGTGCCCGCATTTAGGGCAAGATATAGTAGAACTCAACTCTACCACTTTACCTTGGTATAAACCTTTACCTGTACCTTCCATTTTTTACTTTTTACTTTTCTTCCCCCTTTACCCGGCCAATTTTAAAAAGCCGCTCAAAGATTAAAGGTACAAGAGTGCGACGCAACGGCAGATGAAAAAAGTTCCTCAGCCGGCCTCCAAAAATCAACTTGCGCCTTTTGGTTTTATACATAACTTTCGCATCTCATTCTTATTTAAAATATTTGATACAAATGAAGAAAATTCTCTGGTTATGGTGCGGCCTTTTGGCGGCGCAGGTGAGCAAGGCGCAGGAAACTTTTCCGGTAAACGGCATTGCCGACAAACGGGAAGGTTGTTATGCCTTTATAAATGCCACTATTGTAAAAGATGGGCAAACAACCCTGCAAAAGGCTACCATGGTTATTCGCGATGGAAAAATTACATCGGTTGGTGGCAATGCCATTCCTAAAGATGCGGTGGTGATAGATTGTAAAGACAAATTTATATACCCGTCGTTTATTGATGCATATAGTGATTATGGCATTGCATCTCCACAACGCACAACGGGCGCTTTTAATTTTGGAGCAGCCTCCCAAATCAACTCTGCACAAAAAGGTGCCTTTGGCTGGAACCAGGCTATTAAACCAGAGGTTGACGGCGCCACACTGTTTACAGTTGACGATAATAAAGCAAAGCCTTTTAGAGAACTGGGATTTGGCACCGTGCTTACCCACCAAAAAGATGGCATAGCGCGTGGAACCGGGTTAGTGGTTACCCTTGCCAATAAAAATGACAACCTGGTGGTGCTAAAAGAAAAAGCTTCTGCACACTATTCACTTAGCAAAGGCACCTCAACCCAAAGCTACCCCGGTAGTTTAATGGGCGTAATTGCCTTATTGCGTCAAACTTATATTGATGGACAATGGTACAAAAGCAACCCGGCAAATGAAGGCACAAACCTTAGCCTGAAAGCTTTTAACGACATCCAAAACCTGCCGCAGATTTTTGAAGCCAACGATAAATGGAATGATGTAAGGGCTGATAAGATAGGAGATGAATTTGGTGTACAATACATTATTAAAGGAGGTGGAAACGAATACCAGCGTATTAATGATATTGCAGCAACTAAGGCAACTTATATTCTAAGCCTTAATTTTCCCGAGGCAATGGATGTAGAAGATCCTAACGATGCAAGGTTTGTTTCGCTGGGCACTTTAAAACACTGGGAATTAGCACCAACCAACCCGGCCGCTTTTGAAAAAGCAAAAATTCCTTTTGTGCTAACCCCGGCTGATTTGCGGGATACCAAAACCTTTATGACCAACCTGCACAAGGCTATTGATTATGGGTTATCGGAAGACAAAGCTTTTGAAGCCTTAACAAAAGCACCAGCTACGCTCCTGGGTATTTACGACCGCGTTGGTAGTTTGGACCAGGGAAAAATTGCCAGCTTTATTATTACTTCCGGACCGGTTTTTAATGAAAAAACCAACATTTTACAAAACTGGATACAGGGCGAAAAATATGATATTAAAGATGATTTGTGGGGCGAAGTAAAAGGCGTTTATAATTTAACCCTGAATACTGGCACCAATACCAGCACTTACACCCTCAATATTAAAAGTCCTTCATCCGCTTCCATTATTGCAAAAGATACCACCCCGGTAAAACTAAGCTCAAACGGCAACCTTATAAAAATGAGATTTGCATTGGGCGGCAAAAAATCAAAAAGTGGCTCATTTCGATTAAGCGGAGTTTCCAATGGCGATACCTGGAACGGGTATGGCGAAGATTCGCTGGGCAATAAATTTAATTGGACCGCGAAATACGCAGGAGCATTACCTGATACAACATCCCTTGCAAAAGACAGCACAAAGAAAAAAATGCCACTGGAATTAGGCAAGGTAACTTACCCATTTGTAGGTTATGGATGGGACGATGCTCCAAAACAGCAGGATTTACTGATTAAAAATGCCACTGTAATCACCAATGAAAAAGACGGAAGGCTACAGGCTGACGTTTTAGTAAAGAATGGCAAAATTGCACAGGTAGGTAAAAACATTGCTGCCTCCTCAGCAAAAGTGATTGATGGCACGGGTAAATTTTTAACCCCCGGAATTATTGATGAACATTCACACATAGCCACCGCTTCCATTAACGAAGGTGGCCAATCGGTAACATCTGAAGTTCGCATTGGCGATAACCTTGATCCTGATGATATTAATATTTACCGCCAGTTAAGCGGCGGGGTAACATCCTCGCACATACTGCATGGTTCGGCCAATACTATAGGCGGCCAAACCCAATTAATCAAATTGCGTTGGGGCGCTAATGCCGAGGATTTAAAGTTTGCCGGTGCCGATGGATTTATAAAATTTGCCCTGGGCGAAAATGTTAAACGCACTACTTCCAGTAACAACAACCGCTTTCCCGATACCCGCATGGGGGTTGAGGAAGTATTGAATGATGCCTTTGCCAGAGCCGTGGATTATCAAAAGGAAATGAAGGCCAATCCTAAAGGCTTTCACCGCGATTTAGAATTGGACGCACTCGTTGAAATTTTGGAAAGAAAACGTTTCATAACCTGTCACTCCTATGTGCAAAGCGAAATTACCGCAGCTTTAAGGGTAGGCGATAAGTATGGTTTTCCTTTCAACACCTTCACCCACATTTTAGAAGGTTATAAAGTAGCCGATAAAATGAAAGCGCACGGTGCAAATGCTTCTACTTTTTCGGATTGGTGGGGTTATAAAACCGAAGTTCAGGATGCCATTCCGTACAACGCTTCCATTATGCAGCAGGTGGGTTTAAATGTATGCATCAATAGCGACGATGCTGAAATGGCTCGCCGCTTAAACCAGGAAGCTGCAAAAAGTATAAAGTATGGTGGCATGAGCGAAGAGGAAGCTTTTAAGATGGTGACTTTAAATCCGGCCAAAGCTTTACATGTGCAGGATAAAGTCGGCAGCATTAAAGTAGGTAAGGATGCGGACCTGGTGTTATGGAGCGCCGATCCTTTAAGCATTTATGCAAAGGCCGAAAAAACCATTGTAGATGGAATTATATATTTTGATCGCTACCGCGATTTGTAGCAACGCAAAGTGATTGTTGCAGAGCGTAATCGCCTGGTTCAAAAAATGATGGGCGACAAAAAAGGCGGCGCACCCACCAAACCAGTTGAGCCAACTTTACAGGTGTTACACAATTGCGGCGATCACGAACACAACGAAATATTAAATACTGTTGAAGCTGATTAAATACCAGGCCCTAAAAAGTTTAAATATTTTTTTTGGTTGCCGACAGCATATAGCTATTTAGCTTTCGTTGCGTCGCACTCTTGTACTTGTAAAACATATATCAGCAAAAATCAAAGCTTTCATTTTCATAAAAATGGCGGTTTAACAAATATTAAAATGAAGAAATTATCATATACACTCTGTTGCCTCTTGGTCACCATGGGCATCGTATCGGCCCAGGAAAGTATTTATCCTGCAAAGGAATACAAAGGGCAGCTTTTTATTACCAATGGCACCATACACGTAGGTAACGGCCAGGTAATCCAAAACGGAACCATTGAAGTTAACAATGGCAAAATTGTAAAAGTGGGTACCACAACTTCAACGCCGCCCGCCGGCGCTAAAGTAGTTGATGCAAAAGGCAAACAGGTTTACCCAGGTTTAATTTTGCCCTCAACCGATATTGGATTAAAAGAAATTGGCAGTGGTGTTAGGGGGAGTAATGATGTAGTAGAAATCGGCGACCTCAACCCCAGCATCCGTTCTATTGTTGCCTACAATACCGACAGTAAATTCATCAACCCATTAAAGTCAATGGGTATTTTACTGGCAGGTATTTCGCCGCAAGGTGGCACCATCAGTGGCTCATCATCTGTTGTACAGTTTGATGCCTGGAACTGGGAAGATGCAGCGTACCGCATGGATGGCGGAATTCATTTAAACATGCCCAGTTTTTTTGTTCGCCCGGCAGGTCCACGTCGCTCCTCTGCACCAACACCCACCATCGATCCCATAAAACAATCGCAGAATAAGGTGGATGAAATAAAATCATTTTTTACCCAGGCCAAAGCCTATGGGTTAGAAAAAACGCATCCCAACACCAACCTAAAATTGGAGGCTGTGCAGGGATTGTTTACCAAAAAGCAAAAATTGTTTGTGCATGCCGACGAGGTAAAACAAATGTTGGTAGCCCTTGATTTTGCAAAGGAGTTTGGGTTTGATGTTGTAATTGTTGGCGGAAGTGAAAGCTACCAGATAGCGGATTTATTAAAGCAAAATAACATACCGGTTATTTTAAGCCAGGAGCATAGTCTGCCTACAATGGAAGACGATGATGTGGACCAGCCATATAAAACACCGGCAATGTTACAAAAAGCGGGGGTTTTATTTGCCTTAAACGATGAAGACGGCACTACCCGCTATCGTAATTTAAGTTACAATGCAGGTACAGCAGCTACCTACGGTTTAACCAAAGAGCAGGCCTTACAAGCCATCACTTTAAATGCTGCAAAAATTTTAGGGGTTGATGACATTACCGGTTCGCTGGAGGCAGGTAAAGATGCCAACATTGTTATAAGCGAAGGAGATATACTGGACATGAAAACCAGCAAAGTATCGCATGACTTTATTCAAGGCAGAGAAGTTAATTTAGATACCAAGCAAACCCAGTTATACGAAAGGTATAAACTTAAATACGGTTTATAATCTTCTCGTTTTGAAAAACAGTTTTAAAAGTTCCCTGTAAATAGCGGGGAACTTTTATTTTGTATCAGTTCTGAAAATAGTTTTTTATCGGGTTCTACAGCTTTTCCAATTCGCTTTTTTACAAATTGAAACACGGTTT
>JBBSJX010000144.1:0-9257 GCA_038256825.1 Chitinophagales bacterium | reverse complement strand
GGAGTTTATAAAGTTTGGCGCAAATTGCCTGGAAAAGTGCTGTAATGGCAATGGTTTCATCAATGGTCATTGGCACATCGCAAATCCTGAATTCAACAGTGTTGAAAAAAGGGTGCACCCTAAGATCCCACCATATTTTTTTGGCATTATCAATGCAATTGGTTTTCACCAATATCTTAATATAATTATCGTAGGCCTCTATGCTTTCAAAATAGTCGGGAATACCTGTACGGGGAAACTTATCAAAAACCTTGGTTCTGAACGATTTGTAGCCCGTTTGGCGGCCTTCCCAAAAAGGTGAATTTGTACTAAGCGCATAAACGTGCGGCAAAAAATACCTCGCCGAATTGGCAATGTGCATGGCCATTTCGCGGGTTTCCATACCAACGTGTACGTGTAAGCCAAAAATGAGGTTACTGCGGGCAGCTTCCTGCAGTTCGTTTACAATTTCGAAATAGCGGATGTGATCAGTAATTAACTGACGCTCCCAATGGCTGAAAGGGTGGGTGCCCGATGCAGCTACCCAAAGGCCCAGGTCGCCGGCAATTTGCGAAATAGTGTTTCGAAGGGTGGAAACATCACGGTACGCTTCTTCAATATCTTCGCATATATCGGTGCCAACTTCTACAACAGCCTGGTGCATCTCTGCTTTCACCTTATCTTTTATAATCTTCTGGCCTTCTGTAACAATTTTTTGTTCATGACTTTTTAATTCACGGGTTTCGGGGTCCAGCACCATGTATTCTTCCTCCACCCCTAAAGTGAAATGTTTATAGCTTAACTGCATCCTGTAAATTTTAGGGTAAATAAAATGGAGCAGGTTTATTGCTCCATTTTTTAATATTTAAATTAACGGTTGTTTGTTGGCGGATCGCTTTACATACTCGCCCCAGGTAAGGTTGTCAATTCCTCCATCGCCCTGTTGTGCTTTTTCAATTGCATAATTGGCCGAAGTTTCAACTACCCAGTCAAAATTTTCCTGTCCAACGCTGTTAATGTCGGCATCGGGCGCCGGGTTACAAAAATCGATAGCGTAAGGGATACCATCACGAATGGCAAGTTCAACAGTATTAAAATCGTAACCCAGGTATTCGTTTATGCGTAATACAATCTCTTCCATTTCTTTAAGCCTTTCGGGGCTGGGTTTAAAATCGGCAACATAACGCAGGTGAAAAGGATTGCGAGGTTCATAAGGCATTATGCGTACATGCTTACCACCTATACAATAGCAACGATAGTATTCGTCAAACTGTATTTCTTCCTGCAGCATCATTACCAACTGCCCGGTTTCGGAATGTGCTTCAAAAAATTGTTCGGGTGTTTCCAACTTGTAAACATTTTTCCAACCGCCGCCGGCAAATGGTTTCATATAGGCCGGAAAGCCAATGTAATCGAAAATGGATTGCCAGTCTAACGGGTAGGCCAGGTTTCCAAACGATTCAGATGATGTATCGTCTGGTAAATCTCTTGAAGGAAGTATCACTGTTTTAGGAACGGGCACATTTATTTTTGTGGCCAGGCAATTATTAAAAAACTTTTCATCGGCACTCCACCAAAATGGGTTGTTTATTACTGCGGTACCCGTAAGCGCAGCATTTTTTAAAAAAGCGCGGTAAAAAGGAATGTCCTGGCTAATGCGATCCAGAATAACGGCATAACCACAGGGTTCGCCCTGCATTACCTTATCAATTTTTACCGGTTCTGCTGTTATACCTTCTACTTCTTTGCTGTTAATCCGCTCAATTAATGCTGTAGGAAAGCTTCTTTCTTTTCCGAAGAGTATGCCTATTTTTTTCATAAAATTTATTTTTTTTGATCGGTTATTAATAGTAGAAGTCATTGCAATTTTTTGACCAGGCTCTAATTAATTTCACCTGATATCTGCCCCTCTGTTTTATTATCCCAATATAGTTAAACATTTCAAAATGAACTTTTATTAGCACTCTAAAAAGTTAAACTTCTCTCCACTTTGCCTAATTCAGTATTTTTGAATTTATGATTGACGGGAAAAGAACAGTTGAAAAGGATAAAAAAAAATCGGTTTTGGTTGATGAGGTATCTTTTTATTCAGAATACCTGGAGCGAATTGTTTTATTGGATATATACTTACCAACAGGCGTTTTACAGGCAGAAGGATTGAATTTGTTATTGATAAATGATGGGCAGGATTTGCGTACCATGGATTTTGAAAGCATATTAAACAACCTGAATGCTGAAGGGGCTATTGATCCTCTGTTTTGTGTGGGTATACACTGCGGCCCCGATCGAAAGAATGAATATGGTACCGCCTGCCAACCCGACTACAAAGGCTGGGGAGCAAAAGCGGGAGTTTACAATAAGTTTTTGTTCGATGAATTGATCCCCTGCATCAGAAAGAAATACCACGTGCCTTCGTTTAAAGAAAAAGCTTTTGCGGGGTTTAGCCTCGGCGGCTTATCAGCTTTTGATATTGTTTGGAACAACCCTACCCAGTTTTCGAAAGTGGGTATTTTTAGCGGATCGTTGTGGTGGAGGCGTAAAGGATATGATGAAGGTTATGACGATGAAAAGGATCGTATTATGCACCTGCAGGTGCGCAAGGGCGGGTTTTTTCCGTGGCTAAAATTTTTTATACAAACGGGCGTGTTAGATGAAACGGCTGACCGGAATAATAATGGTATCATCGACTCAATTGATGACGCATTGGATATGATAATGGTGCTGAAAATTAAAGGTTATACCGATGAGCACATTCGTTACCGCGAACTGCCCGATGGCCGCCATGATGTTGCAACCTGGGCTAAAGCATTACCTGAATTTTTAAAATGGGGATGGAAGAAAAGCTAAGTTTTATCGGCTGCCTGTTGAACTAAAAGTATAAGAGTGCGACGCAACAATGCTACATTGATATTTAAAGCCGGCTACCAAAAAAAATATAATGGATTAATAATCCTTTTGCACTTCGTAATAGTAGAAGTTTTTTTTGGTAGCCGGCTATTATTTTTACTTCAACTTTTGTTGCGTCGCACTCTTGTACTTCATATTTTATAGAAGCTTTTTTTTAAAGACCCCTATTTGATTTTCTCTTCAATATAAGCCGCCTGCTCTTGTATAGCTACAGCATTTTCATTGGTTTTATGTTCCAGTTTATAACTAGCTATGCTGCGTAACTGGTCGTTAATTTTGTTCTTATATTTTACGCTGTATCCACCAACAATATCCCTGAATTTTACAATCCTGTCAACCCCGCTTTTAAAGTTTTTGGTATTGGTTACATTGCGCAGGTACATTAAATACCAGTTATATGCGGTAAGCTTTTCATAAGTACTTATAGCATCAAACTTTTCGGTTAGTTCATCAAAGTCTGCATCGCCTTTTCCCATTAATTCAACCTGCTCAATCGCTTTATTTAAAAGCCCTTTTGCATCTTTTTTTAAAGTAGGTAGCAGTGCATTAGCTGCACGTTCGTTTACTGCAGCAAGTGCCATTAACGATCTGGCAGCAACAGTATAAGAAGAGTCGGACACTCCGGCTACAAAAATGGGTTGATATATCTGGTTGTTATATTGGCCTAATACATTTATTGCCGCTGCACGGGTGGTTCTTTTTTCATCTTTATTGGCTATGGTTTCAATTTTTGCCAGGGCCTGTTTGCTAATGGCCGAAGTGTCTTCAGCAAAGCCTGCCAAAGCAATTTCGCGAATGCCATAGTAGGGGTCATTCAATGCATCGGTTAGCAAAGTTTGGGCGCCCGGCTTATCCAGGTGAACCATGGCGTAATCAACGGCTTCTCTTTTGTCAACATAATTTTTAGCATATTTATATTGCTCCACATAATTTTTTAACGACTTATTGTCCTGCTTTTCGGCTACTAAAATTTTATCGGCATCAACATTTATTAAACCGGGTTTAGAGGGTGAGGCAAAACTAAAAGTGTCTGTTTTATTTTCCACCCAAACATTATGTCGGGTGCTGTTGCCATTGTTATAAACATCAATAGCAATAGGCAATTTAAAAGGGTTGCCTTCCTGTATTTGCTTTATGAAAACGTGTGCTTTTTGTGCTATGGAATCGTAACCATAAGTAATGTCTAATTGCGGGTGACCGCTTCCAAAATACCATTGGTTAAAAAACCAGTTCAGGTCCTGCCCCGTCACTTCTTCAAATGCAAGCCTTAGCTGGTGTACTTCGGCACTTTTAAATTTATTAGTAGTCAGGTATAAATTAAGCGATTTAAAAAAGGCAGAATCGCCAACATAATTGCGTAGCATGTTTAAAATGCGGCCACCCTTCTGGTAGCTAACTACATCAAACATATCTTCCTTATCGTTGTAGTTAAATCGAACCAAATCTTTATTGCTCCCACCACTATACAAATAGGTAAGTAATTCATTAAAACCGTGTGCTTCGGCATCATCTTTTCCGTATTTATATTCCCTCCATAGTACCTCGCTATAACTGGCAAAACTTTCGTTTAAAGTAAGGTTGCTCCAGCTTTCGGCGGTAACCAGGTTGCCAAACCACTGGTGAAAAAGTTCGTGCGATATATAGTCTTCATACTTATTGCCATCGCTTAACTGGCGGGCATTTTGCTGCAGGTATTCGCTGTGTAAAGTGGCTGTTGTATTTTCCATGGCGCCACTCACAAAATCCCTGGCTACCATTTGCGAATACTTGGCCCATGGATATTCAACGCCAAGAATTCGGGAAAAATAACCCATCATTTCGGGCGTTAAACCAAATATGCGGCGAGCCACTTTTTCATAATCCTTCTCTACATAATAACTCACTTCCTTGCCCTTGTATCGATCTTTTACTACAGCAAAATCTCCCACTCCCATAAAAAATAAATAGGGAGCATGGGGCAGGTCCATCTTCCAATAATCCGTTCTGGTGCCATCTGCATTTTTCTTTTTACTTACCAATAAACCATTTGATAAGGTTACATATTTAGCAGGAACCGTCATAAATATTTCCTGCGTGGTTTTTTGATTGGTGTTGTCAATAGTAGGAAACCAAACCGATGATGCTTCCGTTTCCCCCTGTGTCCATATTTCAGTGGGCTTGTTTTTATCCTTACCCAAAGGGTTTATAAAATACAAACCTTTTGCATCGGTTATTGCTTTACTTCCGTTTACTGAAAATTCATTGGGCTTTGCAGTATAATCAATATACAGGGTATAACTTTCTTTTGATAAATAACTTTTATCCAGCTTAATATTGAGGTTTAAGCTGTCGTAATCATAGGAGAGTTCCTTTAACTTACCATTTGCAATTAACCCCACTTTATTTATATTCATTCCTTTGGCATCAAGACGTACTGAATCTGTTTTATAAAAATGAGGCTTTAAAGTTATCCAGGCCTTGCCGTATAAATAGGATTTATTAAAGTCGAATCGTACCTCCAGTTTTGTATGAACCAGGTCATTTATTTTAGGAACTGTAGCGCGATAGGTATTCTTAGTATCGTTATTACGGTTAAGCGTGGGGGTTTGAGATTGAACGTTTAAACAAGCTAAGGCAAAAACCACAAAGAGTATTATTTTCAAAATTGATTTTATTTTAGGTGATATTATGAATTTAATTGTGTGGATAATGGCGTTGGGTTTTTTTAACACATTTTTGTTGTCATCTATGCATTTATTAACAATCCGGCCTTACTTGCCGCATGCCGTCCTTTAGCGGTTCTTGCTCTTTTTACTGTACATCAACATGCAGCAGTCATTTTTATTATTATAGATGCTAATAGCAGCTAAACTTTTAATAAGCTCGAAACGCTTCAGTAAAGAGTACGGTTGTTTTGATTAAATTTGCTGGGTGCAAAAAACTAACCATATTTATCAAGCAAATTGTAAAATGAAATTTATTGTATTCATATTTTTATTGTTAAACAGTTTTTGCACTACCAGCTCGTATGCCCAAAACCGGTTTTTGTTTGTTCAGTCCGAAAGCCGGCAACCTTTTAATATAACCCTTAATAAAAAGGTATACAGCTCAACCGAAACAGGATATTTAATCATTCCAAAATTGGCTGAAGGAAAGTATGATATCACCTTATCATTTGGCAGCGATGCTATTCCCGAACAACAATTTAGTACGCAAATAGCTAGTAAAGACGTAGGATACAACCTCAAAAATTTTGGGGATAAAGGATGGGGCTTATTTAATCTTCAGACTTTCCAAATCACAATGGCGGGCAATGGTAATAGCTCGCAGGAACTAAACAATACTAAGCCAATTATTACAGAGGCTCTGAACGAAACTGCAAAAGCAAACCCCGTACAACCCAAGGTATTTGAACCTGAAGTTCCGTCAAAAAATCAGGCGGAAGAAAAGAGTCCGATAAAAGAAATGAAGGAAACCAGTCGAAATGAAATTCCTGAAAAACCTGTTACTACTCCTTTCAATCAAAAGCCATTATTTGAAGAGGTGGAAAATAGTAAGAATAATTTGCCAATAAAAAACGAAGAAAAAGAGGTGCCTCAAAAAGCAGTTGTTAACGAAAATAAACCGGACGTTTCATCTTCCATTCCAAAAGTTCAAGCTACTCAAAAAGTAGTTAAGATTTCCGAAATACAGGGTGCTGAAGCTTATTATCTCACCTATGTTGATGGAACTTCTGCTACCAACGATACCATTCAATTATTAGTACCCAACAATAAAGTAGATAAGGTGGTAAAAACATCAAAGACAAAGTCTGGTGAACAACTCAGGTTTTTAGATATAGAAACAAAACAAGAAGCAAGTTCCCCAACTACAACTACCCCGTTAGGTAAATCCGAAGAGGCCAAAGAAAATACTAGATTGGTAAAAGAAGATAAACCTGATGTTGAAACAAAAAATGTTAATGCCAGAAATAGTAACTGTAATGCTCAAGCTAATGAAGATGATTTTTTAAAATTGAGAAAAACGATGGCTGCGGCATTCGATAATGATGCCATGATTTCGCAGGCCAAAAAAGTATTTAAAAGCATGTGTTTTTCAACTGAACAGGTAAAAAATCTGGCCTACCTGTTTCTTACAGATGAAACCCGTTATCATTTTTTCGATACTGCTTATCCTTATGTATCCGATCGATCTGAATTTCCTACTTTAGCAATTATGCTTTCTGATACTTATTATGTTAACAGGTTTAAAGCCATGTTGCTTAATTAATTCCAATATTAATTATTTAAGCTGCTCAATGATAGCATATGAGATATTTTATCGAGGTAAGTTATAAAGGCACAAACTATGCAGGTTTCCAGGTGCAAAAAAATGCCGTCACAATTCAGTCGGAGATAGAAAGGGTTCTTTTTATATACTTTAAAGTACATATTAAACTTACGGGTTCGTCACGAACGGATGCAGGAGTACATGCGCTGCAAAATTTTTTCCAGGCTGATATTGATTTTATAATTCCCCTAAGGATCCTATATAATTTAAATGCCCTTTTACCTGCTGATATATCAATAAAAGCTTTTCACCCCGTTAAAAAAGATGCACATGCCCGGTTTGATGCGTTATCAAGAGCTTACTGCTATTATATATATGCTGATAAAAATCCGTTTTGGATTGATACTGCCTGGTTTTATCCTTACAAATTAGATTTCAATTGTGTTCAGGATGCCGCGAATCTTTTATTAGAGTATACCGATTTTACATCATTTGCAAAGCGAAACAGCCAGGTACATACTTATAATTGCACTTTAACCCAAAGTGAATGGCGATATGAAAATGGTCAATTAATTTATTACGTAAGGTCAAACCGATTTTTAAGAGGTATGGTTCGTGGTTTAGTAGGTACCATGTTACAAGTGGGAAGGGGCTCCATAACCTTGCAGCAATTTGTTGAAATAATTGAAGCAAAAGATTGTAGAAAGGCAAATTTTGCGACTCCCCCTCATGGGCTTTTTTTAAAAGCACTTGAATACCCGATAAACATTTTCCTTACTTAAGCATGAGGTTTTATCAAACTCTACATTTTTCTCGTTTAATTCCTGCTGATTTATTAAAAGGAGTAGCAATTTTTTTTCTTTTAATTTTTTTCTCATATTATTTATATTGTTCTGAAGTGCTTGGCAGAGTGAGGTTTGGGTGTAATGAAAGGTGGTTATTTCAGGATTATTTTACTAAATACCATCAAATATATTTTGTGGTTTAAAAAAGGCGCCTACCTTTGCATCCCGCAAGTAAAAAAAGCGTTAGTTCTTTACGGCGTTGCGATGCGATAAGGCATTGGTAATTAGACAGGTGTGTAGGTTTTAGCTAGTGATGTTAAATGTTTCAGGGTTAAAAATAAACTTCAGAAAATCAAATATTTTTTGGTGGTTTAAAAAAGGCCCTTATCTTTGCACCCGCAACTAAAAAACGCGGTAGTTCTTAAGGGTACGGGTTGTACTAGAAACCATTGATAGCGAGGCAAGTAGAAGGGGTTAGGAGAAGATAATGATGGTGAAAAAGGCTTTTAAAATTAATTTCAAAAAATCAAAGATATTTTTGGTAGTTTAAAAAAGGCTCTTATCTTTGCACTCCCAATTAAAAAAGGGGTTAATAAAAAAGCTCTTTAACAACATCCTCTTTGCCTTATTTGTTCAGCGATAAACTGCTGAGATTGCTTTAGGGTAAGAAAGTTCTTTTCGGATGTTGTAAATACAACAATACAAAGTTTGGTTATAAATAAGGTGTAGGCCACAGGGTCTTGAGGTTCATAACCTTACATCTATCAGCGTTAAGCAAAAAGGGTTTAAGCTTTTTGCGGTACACAAGTTCTTTGACAGATTGGAAAGTAACAGCGTGAACTATACAAGTGATTGTATGGTCACACAGGTAAGATTAGCGTTAAAATAATAATACAATAGAACACAAAGACGTTAATTTTTAACATTGAGAAATTAATAGTCAGTGGTCTTACACTTCATTTACAATGGAGAGTTTGATCCTGGCTCAGGATGAACGCTAGCGGCAGGCTTAATACATGCAAGTCGAGGGGCAGCACAGGTAGCAATACTGGGTGGCGACCGGCAAACGGGTGCGGAACACGTACAGAACCTTCCTTTAAGTGGGGAATAGCCCAGAGAAATTTGGATTAATACCCCGTAACATTATAGAGTGGCATCACTTCATAATTATAGATTTATCGCTTAGAGATGGCTGTGCGGCTGATTAGGTAGTTGGTGCGGGTAACGGCCCACCAAGCCTTCGATCAGTAACTGGTGTGAGAGCACGACCAGTCACACGGGCACTGAGACACGGGCCCGACTCCTACGGGAGGCAGCAGTAAGGAATATTGGTCAATG
>JBBSJX010000143.1:0-9332 GCA_038256825.1 Chitinophagales bacterium | reverse complement strand
TATTGTATATTGAAATAAGGAAACTGGTAATTACGGCTGTAATGGTAAATAAGCTAATGTGGTCTCCAAAACCAAACGGAACGGAAAACGGCAATTTGGCAATTACATCATAATACGATAAATCTTTTGCCCAAAGGAAACTCTGCCCACGCAACGAAATTTCACTATTAAAAAAACTATACAAGGCAAAGAATATCGGTATCTGCAAAATTGCCGGTATACATCCTCCTAATGGATTAACTCCTGCTTCCCTGAATAATTTCATTTGTTCAACGGCAAATCCCTGCTGATCATCACCATATTTCTTCTTTATAATATCCAACTCGGGACGCAAAACCTTCATTTTTGCACCACTTAAATAACTGGTATAAGTTAAAGGCGAAGTAACCAACCTGATAAATATGGTTAAGAAGGCAATTACCCATCCGTAGTTTTTTATAAAACCTGCAAAGAAATCGAAAACCGGCATAATAACATAGCGGTTGATATACTTTACAAAAGAAAATACGCCCGATCCAAGGTCTACAATACTTTCCAGAGTCCGGTCTTATTTCTTCCATACATTAAACTCATTTGGACCATAATACTATTGTAAAGGTACTGATGCCGAAGTTCCGGCAGGTATATCCAATTTTAAATTAGCCGTTGCGCGTCCTACTGTTGTTCCCGATGAATCATTCGGAACAACAACCGTCATTTCGCCCGACTTGAAATTATTTTTTGCAACTAATGTTGAATTGAAAAACTGCTGCTTTAACGAAACCCATTTAACAGTGGTTTCAAAAGCCTTGCTGGTACCCGAAGCCGCGTGCTCAAAATCATATTCACCATCTTCAACATAACACAATCTTGATTGTGTTCTTTCATAATTTATATCACTCTGGTGCTGGGCTGCCAATACCTGCCAGTTAATATTCAAGGCGTTTTGCGTTAACAACTTGTCAGCTCCATTCAAAAGAATATTAAAATCGAGCATGTAATCAGCAGGCTTAACAATGTATTGATGGGTTATACTTTCACCATCGCGGGTAGCTATTGTAAAACTTACCGTTTGGCTGCCATCCGCATTTTTAACCACTATACCGGGCCTGAAAAACAAAGAACCTGTAGCCGCCGATTGGTTGGGAGAGGTATTAATATTATACGAAAAGTTATCAAAATCAGAATCCGCCATTACAACCTGGGTACTGTCGTACGATTTATACTTTTTAAGCAGAATACCCTTTGGCTGGCCACCTTTATTGGTAAAAGTTACCTTCATTACAGCATTCTCCACAGTAGTAAATTCTTCAGTGCCAATAGCTGCAGAATCAAACTTTCCCGCAGCCAATATTTTACCCATAGAGTCTCTTTTTATAGAGTCTAACCGCATTGCAATAGTATCAACCGGAACCGCTGTAGCTGCTTTAATACGCTCAATAGAATCTTTTGCACGGGTTTGCTCAAGCATAACCGCCTGTTGCTGGCGACTGGTAAACCAAAAATATCCCATAAATAAAATACCCAATAACACAAAACCAATCACCGTATTTTTGTCTGTCTTCATAACTTCAATAAAAATTGAGCGGCAAAGGTAGGGATTTGATGAATTGCTTATAGGTTAATCTACATCCATTTAAAGAGGGTTGATTTACTGCTAAAAACGGTTTAATTACACCAATTTTTGGTTTAAATACCAGCAGTGGTTTTTTATGGAAACATTGTTGCGTCGCAATCACTTCATCAGTAAACCATTGTTCGGCACCACTGAATTTACCTACTAAAATCCCTGGTTTCCATACATGTAAAATTTTGAAATTAAATATATCAATCCATTAATTTATGCCTGGTTCATACAGTTAATTAACCTATAAATGACTACATAATTAAATGAATTATACAATTATACCGTTACTTTATATTCAATTTAGGGCATCCAACTTCAACCACTATTTTTTACGCACTAATTCTTAATCATGAGTGAAAAAATGTCTTCCTTTTCGCAAAGGGAAAATTATGCACCTACAAAATGGGACCAGTTTTTATGGTGGTTGAGTACTGCCGAAAAAGAATTATTGGTGGATTGTGTGGTTGACCGTAACCGATACCGGATTATCGGCACAACGGTTTTGGGCACCTGGGCATTTGCTACTTTAGCATGGACTTACTTCTGGAGTACTATTTCAAACAACTGGATCATCTCTATTTTGTTGGGTTTGTTTATGGGTTTCATCATTCTAACCATAGACAGGGCACTAATTAAAGGAATTAATAAATTTAATAAAAGGAAAGTTGCGCCTTTGTTATTACGAAGCCTTTTAGCTATAACACTCGGCACATTTATGGCCCAGCCAGCTATTTTATACATGTTTGATAAAGAAATCAAATTACAATCATCGCTGGACAATGAAAAACGGAAACGAGCCAAACAAGCAGAGCTCGACTCTTTTTACACTCCACAAAAAAAAGAACTAACCCAAAAGAAAACCGAATTACAAACACAGCTTTTAAATAAATATGCTGAAGTAGGCACCGCACGCCAGGCTTATATACAGGAAATTGATGGCACCGGGGGAACCGGTAAAATAGGAATAAAAAATATTGCCGTTGCCAAACAAAACGAGTATTTAAAACTTGATGGTGAGTACAAAATTTTAGAAGCAAACCTGCAACCGACCATTAATGCGATCGACAGCAACCTTGCTGTAGTTGATGCCAGCTTAAAAAGGGAAAACGATGTATTTGCCGGTTTTTTAAATAATGGTTTCCTAACCCGGATTGAAGCGCTGAGCAACCTGGTAAAAAGTAACGCTGCTTTACAAGCGCGCTACTACCTGATAATTGTTATTTTAATGCTTATTGAGTTGATGCCTGTACTGGCTAAAACCCTTATTCCATCGGGTACGTACGATGAAAAAGTGAAACTGAGAGAAGAACTGGAAAAGGAAATTGCAGTAAGCAATCATTTAAAAGAAAAAGATTTAAAGGAGTTATACAATCAGTTAGCAAAAGAAAATGATGTAGCCTTTCTGCACCACTTTTTTGAGACAACCAAGGGCCAGCGTGAAGAAAAAATGAAAGAACATTTAGCTAACTGGAAAGACTCTGATGCATCGTTTGATGGCTTTTGGGAGCGGATGAAAAAAGATGTGATGACTAAACAGGAAAATTAGTTTAAAAAATTAAAATAGTTTTCGGCTGAATAGAATGGAGATAGTACAAGAGTGCGACGCAAGCAAAGCATAATGAAAGATATAATGCCCGCAACCAAAAAAAAATGGCCGAATTACCAGCCATCTTTTTATTTGGAAATTTACCTCGCACCCGGAGGACAATTTCGTTTTAAGTACTCCGTATAAAGTGTTGACAAATGTAGGTAAGTACCCTCACCTTCGGAAATGCTATGACTACGGTTTGGGTAGGGCATAAACTGGAATTGTTTATTATACTTTATTAACTCGTTCAGCAGCATTTCGGCATTGTTGTAATGAACATTATCGTCGCCGGTACCATGAATATATAAAAGGTTTCCCTGCAGGTTTTTTGCATAAGTTATAGGGGAGCCATTAATAAAATTCTGCTTGTTTTCCTGTGGCAATCCCATGTAACGCTCCTGGTAAATATTATCGTAAGTAAGCTGGTTGCCTACTGCCGCTACGGCTATTCCTGTTTTGTAAATTTCGGGGTATTGAAACATGAGGTTTAGTGTAGCGGCTCCGCCCCCACTCCAACCCCAAACGGCAATACGGCTGCTATCAACATAAGGCCATTTTAAAATTTCTTTTGCCGCCATTGCCTGGTCGCGAATATTTATAATGCCAATTTTTTTATAAACACTTTTACGCCATTCTCGCCCTTTAGGTACAGGGGTTCCGCGGTTATCTATGGAAATATAGATGTAACCATCGTTGGCTAAACCTCCCTTGTAAAAACCATTACTGCCCACCCCGTATTTATCAACTACCAACTGGCCCCAGGGCTCGGTATAAACATAAAACAGCACCGGGTATTTTTTAGATGAATCAAAATTATCTGGCTTTACCACCATGGCATCCATTGTAACCCCATCAATACTTTTAATTTGTATAAACTCCAGGTTTTTGTTTGGAGTGGCTGCAGCAATGGCTTCGTTAACCTTATTGCCTGTTGTGGGATTGTGAACGGGCAAACTAACCCATTCTCTTACAGTTGGCGTGCTTTGGTTGGTAAAATTGTGCCGGGCATATGAACCGGTTGGCGAAACCAGGTAATTATGTGTGCCCGGTTGATTTAAAGGGGATAGTCTATCCGCTTTGCCCGTGCCATCCAACCTTGTTCTATATAAATACTTTTGGGTGGCATTATCGGGAGAAGCGGAGAAGTAAACATAGCCTCCTTTTTCATCGATAGTATTGATGTCCATAACATCATAATTCCCCGCAGTAATCAACGTTTCATTTTTACCATCACGGGATATTCGGTACAAATGGCGCCAGCCGTCTTTTTCGGATGCCCATAAAAATTCTTTTCCATTATTCAACCAATCCCAGCCGCCATAAGCATAATCTTCATCCCAAAGGGCTAAAATATCTATCCACGCCGCATCAGTTTCTTTATATATGGTTCTGGCCGAGCCTTGCATAACATCGCATAACATTAACAGACTTTGATTTTGTTTGCGGTTTAAATGTTGAATAATAAGTTCTGTACTATTGGCTGCCCACTCCATGCGGGGAACATAGGATTGCAAAATGGGATCGGTTGGAATATTCATCCATTTGGTTTTGGCAGTAGTTATGTCCACCACACCAATTTTAAAAGGAGAAGGTGGCTCTCCGGCAACCGGATACTCAACCGGCACTACAACCGGGTAAATGGAATCCGTATTATTTATCATAAGGTGGTCCTTAACCTTACGGGCGTCAATTTGCCAATAAGCAATCTGCCTGCTATCGGGCGACCATCTAAACCCATCTCTACAAAAAAATTCTTCTTCGTAAGCCCAATCAAAAGTGCCATTAATGAGTTTACGGTTTCCATCAAATGTTAACCTTGTTACTATGGCAGAGGTTAAATCTTCTACATATAAATTGTAATTGCTCACAAAAGCTACTTTACTACCATCGGGCGAAAATTTGGCAAACATTAAAGAAGCAGGTGCCAGTTTACTACCTACCTGGCGTATTTGGCCGTTTACCTGGTCTAAAATATAATAATCCCCCCTTGTTTTATAGCGCCATACTTTTTGCGCATTGGTAAAAACCAGTACTTTTTTTCCATCTTCCGAAAAAGAAAAGCTATTGATATCTATTGGCTTTTGAGTAGGTTTTAGTACAAGCTTGCTTTTGGCAACCACCACCTCTTTTGTTAAATCCGGCAATGAATATTTTACAATTTCACCTGCTTCTGCCTGGTAATAACTGTTACCATCTTTCGTCCATTTAATTGATTGGGCATTTAAACTTACAAGAAAAAAGCAGCAACAGGCTGCCAACAGTATTCGATAGCGCATTCTATTATTATTTTATGAAGCAATTTAAGCTTACCAATGTAATTGAGCCGATTAAAAAGAATGGAATAATAACTATATGAAAATTTTACATAAATCAAGCGGGGAGAATGCATAAAAAAAGTGAAGACGCTTAGGTCTCCACTTAAAACATATCATTAATTAAAAATCTTATTGCATCATTTCACCTTGCCTGGATTCTTTTTTTACCGCAGCATTTTCCTGCTCATTATAATTTTTTGCGGCGGCTATAAAGTTTACAAACAATGGAGCAGGGCTTTCTACTGAGCTTTTTAATTCGGGATGGTATTGAACGCCGATAAAAAACGGATGGTTTGACAATTCAATAATTTCTACAAGTCCTGTTTCGGGGTTTAAGCCGCTGGCAATCATACCTGCCTTTTCAAATTGCTCCAGGTAGTCGTTATTAAATTCATAACGATGTCGGTGCCTTTCGCTTATTTCAGTTGATTCATAAACTTTGTGTGCCAATGAACCTGGCCTTATTTCGCATGGATAGGAACCCAACCTCATGGTGCCGCCCATATTTTTAATTTTCTTTTGCTCTTCCATCATGTTTATTACAGGGAACTCCGTTTTTTCATTCATCTCTGTGCTGTGCGCCTGGGTTAATCCTATAACATTGCGGGCAAATTCAATCACGGCCATTTGCATTCCAAGGCAAATACCAAAAAAGGGCATACCATTTTCACGGGCGTATTGCACTGCAATAATTTTACCTTCAATTCCCCTGTGGCCAAAGCCCGGCGCAACCAGTAAACCATCCAGCCCCTGTAATTTTTCTACAACATTTTCCTGGGTAATAAATTCACTATGCACATTTACCACCTGCACTTTACACTCATTCATTGCACCGGCATGTATAAAGCTTTCCAAAATTGATTTGTAGGCATCCTGCAATTCAATATACTTACCAATTAAACCAATGGTTACCTTACTCTTCGGGTATTTAAGCTTATCCAAAAACGCTTTCCATTTTGTTAATTCCGGTTCCTGGTAATTGGTTATGTTTAATTTTTTAAGGCAAATCTGGTCCAGCTTTTCACGCATCATCAGCAAGGGCACTTCATAAATGGTGGCCGCATCGGCAGCTTCAATTACAGCTTCGGGCTTAACGTTACAAAACTGTGCAATCTTTCTTTTTATTTCATTATTTAAAGGCTCCTCCGTTCTGCAAACCAAAATATCAGGATGCACGCCGTTTTCACTCATTAATTTCACACTATGCTGCGTAGGTTTTGTTTTTAATTCCTTGGCAGCCTTCAGGTATGGGATTAAAGTAAGGTGAATGACCAGGCAATCTTCTTCAGGTAATTCCCATTGTAATTGGCGCACCGCTTCAATAAAAGGCAAACCTTCAATATCTCCCACAGTACCACCAATTTCAGTAAGTACAACATCAAATTTATCGTCTTTGCCCAAAAGCAACATCCTACGCTTAATCTCATCCGTTATATGCGGAATAACCTGCACGGTTTTTCCTAAATAAGCCCCTTCTCTTTCTTTATTAATAACCGTTTGGTAAATTTTTCCTGTTGTTACGTTGTTTGCCTGGCTGGTATTAATATTCAAAAAACGCTCATAGTGCCCCAGGTCCAAATCCGTTTCGGCGCCATCCTCGGTTACAAAACATTCACCATGTTCGTATGGATTTAACGTACCCGGGTCCACATTAATGTAGGGATCAAACTTTTGAATAGTTGCCCTTAAACCCCTTGCCTGCAACAGTTTAGCAAGCGATGCCGCAATAATACCTTTTCCTAAACTACTGGTTACCCCACCGGTAACAAAAATAAATTTGGCCATTGTAAATGGTTATTTGTTTTATTTAATGAGTTCTTTTTTTCAAAATTATTTTGGTCGCCAACATTTTTAAAAGCCCGGCATCGTTGTGTCACTCACTTGTACCTTGGTTGCATATATGAACAAAGATTAAACCCTGTTTATTTTTACAAAACGAGTATTAGCAACCAGTTATTTTAATTACTACCGGTTACCACTTTCTTAATTAAAAGCAGCAACTTAAAAAAAGGTTGATTAACTCAAAATTCAGCGAAAATTTTACTAATTGACCTGCGGAGAAAATGCAGATTTACGTCTCAGAGGTCGCACAAACCTACAGCAAATAATTGGCTCAAAAAAAATTGAAAACACATATTAACTATAGCAGGTTGAGAAATGTTAATTCAAAATTTATAGAATGAAAATTCATGCTGCAATACTCACTCGTTTTCAATTAGTCGTCATGGAAAAGAAATAATAAGGTACAACGTAAATGTTAATGCTTGAGAAAACAATAATATTTTATAGAATAGAAATGTTGCTCAAAACTTTTCAGAATAACAATAATAATCCGTTATTTAGGTTTTTATGGTAATCAAATTTTAAAACTTTGAAGAAACCTGCAAAGTATTCCTTAATTCCCTTTTTTGCACTTTTGCAAATCCTGTACTGCACTTCATTGTTTGCAAGCGATACAACTAAAACCTGGAGCAGCCTGGTTAAAGACTTTAGTAAAAAAGAACTAAAAGTAGAGTGGATTAGTCAACCCCCTGATTCCAATAATGTAAAAGAATTTGAAATAATTGATGTAAGACCAGACAGTACTCATTTGGGTATGTTTTCAACCAATGGCTATTTAAGCAAATCAACCATTTTAAATTTTAGAGATGGTTTTAGTTTAGAACAAGTATTAAAAACCAAACTATTAAAAAAAAGCGATACTGGAACGGAAGTATTAATGATAATTAAGGATTTCTGGATGACTGATGTTAAAACAAAAAGAATAGAAAATAACGAACTGGGCCGACAGGAATTTCAAACATCCAAAGTAGTTTTTCACCTGGATTTGTTTGTAAAACAGGAGGAACAATACTATCCTTTAATAAGAATTGACACTGTTATATGGTCTAATAAAAACATTTCAACTTCAGCAGACAAACTTGTAGAATCTGCTCTCGTTGTGATAAATGAAAAAATTATAATTGCCTTTCAATCCAGCTCCTATCAAAACAGAACGGCTCAAACAAGACAAACAATTCTTACTAATTATAATAAATATGACCCTCTAAAAATTATAAAAGAAAACACCCCTCAAAAAGGGATTTATTACACATACGACCAATTTAAGAAAAACCGCCCTACCACAGAAAACTTCAAAATAAACATCGATAAATATCAACTGGCTACCCTGTTTTTAGTCAATAATAAAGGTGAAGAAACATACAAACGGGATATTTGGGGCCTTTATGATGGAAGCAATTTTTATATTATGCAGGATGGAATGTTATTTAGATTATACCAGGAAGGAAAAGCTTTTTATTGGCTGGGGTTAAAGGAATACGACCAAAGGTCAATTGTTGCTCCGGCTGCAGTTCCCTTAGGTGGAGGCTGGGCCGCTGTTGGATTTGAAAAAGTAGGCAGTACTGTAAAAGTAAAACTATCGCCCAAATTACTTGATATAAATACCGGAAAGGAATATTGATCAGTGATGATATGAAGCTCCATTACTTATTACATTCCACTGGTAATTTTCTTATAACTGGCAACTAATCCTCTTATGAGAGATGAACTAAAACCACGGTGTTCCATTTCGTTTAGGCCAGCAATGGTGCAGCCTTTGGGAGTAGTTACTTTATCAATTTCCTGCTCAGGATGGGTGTGCCTTTGCAGCAATAATTCAGCGGCACCTTTAACGGTTTGGGCTGCAATAAGCGAGGCCGTATTAGCATCAAAACCAATTTCGATTCCTCCCTGAATATTTGCCCGAATGTAGCGCATGGCAAATGCGGTTCCGCAGGCACCTAAAACAGTAGAAGCATCCATAAGTTTTTCATCAATGGTT
>JBBSJX010000142.1:0-9342 GCA_038256825.1 Chitinophagales bacterium | reverse complement strand
TGTTGTAAATATTGCTATGGCTAAGCATTACTCCTTTTGGTGTGCCTGTAGTACCTGAAGTGTATATGATTGTAGCCAGGTGCGATGCAGGTATAGTAGCTTTTATTTCTTCTACTTTTTCAAGATGTTCAGCATCTGCTAAATCGCAAATTTTTGTCCAGTGGTCTGCACCATCAATGTAATCAAACGTATAAACATTTTTAATGGAGGAAACCTTATCTAGTATACTGTTTACTTTTTCTAAAAGGTCACTATTGCTTACAATTACATATTTAACAGCAGCATCATTTAAAATAAACTGAAGTTCTAATGGATTGGTTGTTGGATAAATGGGCACCAGGATAGCGCCGGTTTGCTGAACAGCCATATCTGTAAATATCCACTCTGGCCTGTTGTTGCTGATTAACGCAATCTTGTCTGAATTTTCTGGTGAAAAGTCATGGCCGCTTACTCCTAGTTTTAATAAACCTGCACTCAGGTTGTTTACGTTTGTTTGAACTTCCTTTGTGCTATGCGGTTTCCATTGTCCATTAACCTTTGATACCAGCATTTCTTCTTTGGGAAAGTTGGCTAACTGAAATTCCAGGCAATCAAACAGCCTTGTTTTAGTATCCATTTGTAATCAGTATTTAGCAATCATTAAAATTATTTCCTACAGTATTTATGCGAACCGAATTTTATGGTTTCGGTATAAAAACAATTAATCTTTCTTTTTTAAAGCCCTTGTTTACGCTTTAACCTTTCATATTCTTTTTCAGCAAGTTGATCATCGTCATACTTAAAGGCCAAAAAATATTGTCGTGCAAGTCCAATACCCAAACCAAGCATTACCCATAAAGGCCAGGGAAAACCAATTTCACCTAAGCGGCCTGTAGTAAACCACCAAATTGCCCACAAAAATGCATTTACAAGAATATAAGAATATAGGTTCTTTCTAAATTCAGCCCTTCTCCTGGCTATTTTCCAAAGTTTTTCATCACGCGGTTGATCCATTTTATTAGGTATGAATGAACCATCAAATTAAGGGAATTGAAACAAATAAAAAAGATGCATGGTTTATACCTGTAATTTTTAAAAATACTATTCATTGATTGATAGTATTTAATTGCAAAACACCTGAACTTTTTTTAGAGAACGGATCCCTATTTTGAATGAAATATCTATAGTAATAAAACCGGTGGCCTTGTGGGTTTAACGATAGGCCTTAGTAATTATACGATGCAGTTATGATATTTTACGAAGGAGGTAAATTCAGTACATGTACCCGCTATAATCTTAAATTAACTAGTAGCTTTGAACTAATATTTATCCCCGTTTTTTTCAATATCTGAAATTTGAAAATCTGGAATTACACATTTTTCTTTGTGGTGTTTTGAAACAAAAATATAACGCCTCCTATTTGGGAGGCGTTTATTTATTGAGAAAAAAATTTTAAAGACTTTGCTTCCGGGTTACTTTTTTAAAAGGTTCGGTACTGTTGATTTTCAGGAATTTTATATACCCGTCCCCTCACAAAATCCATGTAACTGTTAAATTCGTCCGTGTGGTATTTTTGCCAAAGCTGGTAGCTGGCAAGGTTTGCCGCAGGAGCAAACAACCACTGGTTGTATGTTTCAAATAAACCTTCCTGCAGTAACTGTCGCTGGTGTTCAAATAGCCTGTATGGATAAAGGTCAGCATTCTTATCAAACCACGATAAAATAAAGCGGGTACGAATGGCGGTAAGTGTTTCGGGCGTAATTCCAAAAGCAGCCTGGTTTTGTTGCTCATTAAGTACACCGGCAACCGCCCTGGTAAAGCCATTTGCTTTTTTAGCATTATATGTATTCTCCACCGGTGTAGTGTAAAATTTTTTGTATTGGTCCAGTAACAGGTTCTTGATTTCGGTGCTTCTTATCGTAAAACTTTCCAGGTTTAAAAAGGTTTCGCTAAAAAGGATACTCCATAATATCTCCCCGTTTTTAGCATAGCTTTTAGCAACATAATAATAATTACTACTGTGGTTAACATCTGCTTCAATACCTTTTTCCCAAAGTTTCAAAGCTTCTTCAGGATCTTTATCCGCAAGCAACTGGCCATATTCACTATATAAAATTCCCTCACCAGGAAATTTCTTTAAGCCATTTTTATATAGTTTATCAGCTTCCTTGTAATCAGCAATTGCTTTATAGGTTAAGCCAAGCATATGATACAACTGTACATCAACATCCGTTCGCTTTAAAAGCATTTCACCTACCTCTTTTGCTTTGGCAAAATCGCGTTTCAGGTAACTTGCAAAAAGCAGGTCTTTTTGCATTTCTTTATTAAAAGGAGCCTGGGCTATAGCCCTGTTTAATACCAGGATCGCGTTATCATAATCACCATTTTTCATAAAACCTTTAGCGGTTTCATGTAATGCTTCTGTATCGGGGTTTTGCGAGTAGGCTTTTGAGTAAAAGCAAAATAAAAATGCAATAGCCAACAACAATTTATTCATGCGATAAAATTAGAAATAAAAGGAGACGGAGATTTGCCCATCGCCGATTTCACATTTATTTAGTTAATGAGGTGTGTAAGTAAACCGTCTCTAAGTTTAGGCTCAAACCAGGTGCTTTTAGGTGGCATTACATTTCCACTGTCAGCAATGTCAAACAATTGCTGAATGCTTACAGGGTATAATGCAAAAGCCACGGCCATTTCACCATTTCTTACCCGCTTCGATAGTTCATCCAAGCCCCTGATGCCACCCACAAAATCAATCCTGTTATCGGTACGTGGGTCTTTTATGCCCAGTATTTTATTCAGCACATTATTTTGCAAAATAGAAACATCCAGTATTCCAATAGGGTCTTCGGTCCAGGTGCCCAGGCGGGCCGCTAGCTGGTACCATTGATTGCCAAGGTTCATGCTAAAGCTATGAAGCGCTTCAGGAGCGACTGCTTTTTCGCCTACAGGTTTTATTTCAAAATCTTTTTCCAATTCTTTTAAAAAACTCATAGCGTCCAGGCCATTTAAATCTTTAACCATGCGGTTGTAATCCATTATGTACAGTTGGTTGGCCGGGAACAAAGTGGTTAAAAAATAATTAGCACCTTCAGTGGATGAGTTGCCTAAAGCCTGGCGAACTTTTGCTGCCGATGCTGCCCGGTGATGGCCGTCGGCAATATAAGTGTGCGGTACCTCTTCTTCAAATAAGGAGGTGATATGGCTGATGTTATCCGCATCGTTTACTACCCAAACCGTATGTTGTATTTTATCTTCAGCCGTAAAGTTATATACAGGGTTGCGGTCTTTTTTCCAGAGTTCTATTAAACTGTCAATAGCCTCAACATTGCGGTAAGCAAGAAATACATTTCCTGTCTGCGCGGCGGTGGTTGTAATGTGATTGATACGATCCTGCTCTTTTTCGGGGCGGGTAAACTCGTGTTTTTTAATGATGTCGTTTTCGTAATCATCAACAGAGCTGCCGCATACCAAACCTGTTTGTCTACGACTGTTCATTACCAGTTCATAAATATAATAGCATGGCTTACTCTCTCTAAACAATACATTGCGTTGAACCAATGCATCCAGATTTTGGCGTGCTTTATCATAAACATCTTTACTATGCACATCTATACCGTCGGCCAGGTCAATTTCGCTTTTGGTTACGTGTAAAAATGTGTAGGGATTACCTTCTGCTACAATTTTTGCTTCCTTGCTGTTTAAAACATCGTATGGTGCCGAAGCTACTTTTGGCGCCAGTTCTGCTGCCGGGCGTAATGCTTTAAAGGGAGATATTTTTGCCATTAATAATTAAAATTAGGGCCGCAAGATACTAAATGCATTTTTGATGCTTAACCGCTTACCATAAACTGTTTTGTTAAGCATTGCAGTCAACTTTTAAACGTTGAACCTATATAATTGAAAGTTTTTTGTGTCCGACCACCGGTTTTCATAGCAGCATCGTTGTGTCACTCACTTGTACGACTGAATGTAATGGCATCTTAGTAAAATTGAATGTTTTATGCTTACTTTTTATTTGCTCCTGGTATTATTGCTGTACAAGGGTGCGAACCGCCGGTTGTCGGTCAGGCTGCAATCAAAGCATCATTAATAAACCATAAGCTGACTACTAAAACAAAACCCGGCAATCTACCGGGCTTAAATAATTTGATACATTTTATGTTTATGCTACATAGCAGCTAATTGCACCTTTTGTTGAAGTTCTAAAACATTTTCCCGGAAAAGGCTGTCGGTATCCATTAGATCTTTTACAGTTTGACAACTATGAATAACCGTGGTATGATCCCTGCCACCAAAATGCTCGCCAATGGTTTTAAGTGAGTTTTTGGTAAACGCCTTGGCTAAAAACATAGTGATTTGTCTTGCCTGTACAATTTCGCGCTTGCGTGTTTTTTGCAACAGCTTATCGTAAGGCACATTAAAGTATTCGCAAACCATTTTTTGAATAGTTTCAATGGTGATTTCCTTGCTGCTGGTTTTTACAAAATTGCGTAAAACTTTTTTTGCCAGTTCAAGATCAATCTCTCTGCGGTTTAATGAGGACTGCGCCAATAATGAAATCAATGCGCCTTCCAATTCGCGAATGTTACTGTTGATATTATACGAAACATATTTTACCACTTCTTTTGGCATATCCAAACCATCATTCTTCATCTTTCGCTCCAAAATTTCAATACGTGTATCGTAATCGGGCATTTGAAGATCGGCGCTTAAACCCCAGCGAAAACGGCTTAACAATCTTTCCTGTAAACCGTCAAGATCTTTAGGTGGTTTATCTGACGATAATACCAATTGTTTGCCCGACTGGTGCAAGTGATTAAAAATGGCGAAGAAGGCATCCTGGCTACGTTCGGCGCGATTAAAAAACTGAACATCGTCAATAATCAAAACGTCAATTAACTGGTAAAAATGTATAAAATCATTAATGGCATTGTTGCGGCTATGATCCTGGAACTGGTTGATAAATTTTTCGGAGCTAACGTATAATACAACTTTGTTTGGGTTGATACGCTTTACCTCGTTTCCTATGGCTTGTGCCAGGTGCGTTTTTCCTAAACCTACACCACCATAAATTACTAACGGATTAAACGAATTAGCACCAGGCTTTTCGGCAACCGTTTTTCCTGCGCGGCGGGCTACCCTGTTACAATCGCCTTCAATATAAGAGTCGAAAGTGTAGATGGGGTTTAGCTGCGGATCAATCTGCATTTTTTTGAGACCAGGAATAACAAATGGATTTTTAACCGGGTTATTTATAACCAAGGGAAAATCCATTTCATTGTTGCTATAAGTCTTAAGGTTATTGGCAGGCACATCCATGGTAAGTGGCTTGTTTTTGTTGTTGCCACTGTCAACCATAATTCTGTATTCTAAGCGGGCTTCTTTGCCCAGTTCTCTTTTTAATGTTTTGGCAAGAAGGTTTACATAATGTTCCTCCAGGTATTCATAAAAAAACTGGCTGGGCACCTGTATCAGCAAAACATTACTTTTTAATTCAACCGATTTGATAGGCTCAATCCATGTTTTGTAATGTTGCCACTCTACAATGTCTTTAATAATTTTTAAACAATTATTCCAAACGATGTCAGCAGTTTTGGTCATGTTATTTAATACGGTTTATTATATTAAGATGTCAATTTTTCAATCAAAAGGCTCCAGAAAACTTCTTTACAAAATGTGTAAAAAAAAATTTGGCAGGACGGCGAATATCAAACATTATTATTTAATAAAAAATTTTATAATCCCTTTAATTTTTCCTTATACCTGCCAGCGTTAAATCTTTTTAATCTTTGATTTGGAAGCATTAAAACATTGATTAAAACTATCATAATTCAATGCTGGTAAGGCTTTTGTCGTTTTAGTTTTTAACGATGGATTATTTGCTTGCTTTACCATTTTGCTAATTTATTTTCTCCCTAAAGTACCTTTAGCAATAGCAAATGCGGTTTTAAACAAGCTCGTTTTTTCTTAATAAATTCATTTAAAGTTTTCCACATTCACGAGAACGTATTTTTAAAATTTTTATGCTAGGTCCATTTTTGCTGTGGCAATCCTTAAGGTTCAATACATGTGCCACATGCAATAATCAATCTTATATAAAATAATAGCTCCACCATTAAAATTTCTTTTGGTTTAGCCGATGGATTTTTAAATTTAAAAAATCTAACGACTGAAATGCCGGCAAGGCTCTGGTGTAAAATAACAATGCCAGTAGCCAATTATCATTTAATAGGTTATTAAGAATAAGGATTAAATTTCTTTTTCGATTTAACGATTATTAAATGCAGGGCCTTGCTTGATAGCTTAAAAGTTTACCTATAGATACCTGCTTATAAAATGGTTTTTGGCAAAGTTGGATTACGAGAAACAAAGAGAATTATGGATTATTCACGGGATGTTGAAAGTACAATTTTTAAATTCTAAACCAAGAGGAATATTGGACTTAGAAAAAATTTAATGATACTTTTACTGAAAACCACAATAAAGATGTCGTACGAAGTAGTAGGAAAACTTATAGCAAAATTTGATATTAATCAACGCTCTGAAACATTTAAAGTAAGAGAATTTGTTATTGAAAAATCAGAAGATATTAATGGAAGGCTTATTACCAATTATGTAAAGTTTCAATGTGTGCAGGATAAAACTTCTTTACCCGATCGTTTTCAGATTGGTGAAGAAGTAAAAGTGCATTTTAACCTTAAAGGTACCCGATGGGAAAAAGATGGCAAAGTAAATTACTTTACCAACCTGGATGCCTGGAGAATGGAAAGTGTAAAATTGGGGCAGGATACTGCAACCAACGAAGTGAATTATAACGACATTGCTCCAACCGATAATGTTGATGATTTGCCATTCTAAATAACCTGGTTCCAGGCATTGAAGCCTTAACAAACTCATGAATTAAAAAGCGGTTTATTAGGATAAAAACCTGACAACATGCAACAACAAATATCTTTAAAGCTTAAGCCCACTGAAGCTGCTGATCCCGCCACGATCAATGAATATATATTAAACAGTATAGGAAAGCCGGAAGCCGTTGTTTCCGGCTTTTATATATTAAAGCAATCTTTAGATGCACGCAGTAAACAGGTATGGATAAACCTTACCATACAGGCGTTTATTGATGAACCTTTTGTGCCAAGGCTAACCAATCATATACAGTATAATGATGTTAGCAAAGCTTCCAAAAAAGTCATCATTATTGGAGCAGGCCCCGCAGGCTTATTTGCTGCCCTTCATTTAATTGAAAAAGGCATTCAGCCCATTATATTGGAACGGGGTAAAGATGTTAGGTCGCGCCGCAGAGACCTTGCAGCGTTGAACAAGGAAGGTATCATTAATCCTGAAAGTAATTATTGCTTTGGCGAAGGTGGTGCCGGCACCTACAGCGATGGTAAATTATATACCCGGAGTAATAAGCGTGGCGACATTAACCGTATTCTAAATTTATTTGTGCAGTTTGGAGCCGAAGAACATATTCTTTACAAAGCCCATCCCCATATTGGTACCAACAAGCTCCCCCAGATTATCACCGCCATGCGGCAGGCAATAATTAATTATGGAGGCATTTTTTTGTTTGATAAAAAGGTGACCCGGTTAATTATTGAAGAAGCCTTAATAAAAGGAGTTGAAACCGCAGACGGCGAACTTTTTATTGCCGATGCAGTTATATTAGCTACCGGCCACTCGGCAAGAGATGTTTTTCACATGCTGTACCGGCAAAACATTTTAATTGAAGCAAAGCCTTTTGCATTAGGAGTACGTATAGAACATCCACAGGCAATTATCGATTCTATTCAATACCGTTGCAGTACTTCCGATCAAAGCAGGGATATATTGTTGCCCCCGGCTTCGTACAGCCTGGTGGAGCAGGTTAATGGTAAAGGTGTATTTAGTTTTTGTATGTGCCCTGGTGGAATTATTGCCCCTGCTGCTACTAATGAATACGAAGTGGTGGTAAATGGCTGGAGCCCCAGTAAGCGCAATAATCCTTTTGCTAACAGTGGTATGGTGGTAAGTATTGAAGCAAAAGATATTAGCGGTTTTAAAAACTATAACGAATACCTTAAAAATAAACATACAGATAGCACTTCACCCCTAAGCATGCTTTATTTTCAGCAGATGGTGGAGGGTGATGCCTATACTGCCGGTGGCGGAAAATTTGTAGCACCGGCTCAGCGTATGGTCGATTTTACAAACAATAAAATTTCTGCAGATTTACCTGCCTGCAGTTACCTGCCCGGTATTGCATCCAGCGATTTAAAAAGTTGCCTGCCGCCTTTTGTTTTAAAAAGTTTACAAAACGGGTTTAAGGCTTTTGGTAAAAAAATGAAAGGCTACCTCACCAACGAAGCCGTAGTGGTAGCCACCGAAAGCCGAACATCGTCGCCGGTGCGCATACCGCGTAACCACGATACTTTAGAACATCCGCAAATTAAAAATTTATACCCCTGTGGCGAGGGCGCAGGTTATGCCGGTGGTATTGTTAGCGCAGCAATGGACGGCGAAAGGGTTTCGGCTATGATAGCCTTAAAGTTTGTGCGATAGAGAAATTATAATACCAGCAATAGGTTTTCATAGCAGCTTCGTTGCGTCGCAATCACTTCATCTTTTTATCAATGGGCAGCGAATAAAAATCGAAAATACTTTTAATGTAAAGTTTGATCGCATGAGCCGTTTTTATTAACCGGCTCATTTCTCTATATCTTACTTTCCATTATATTCCTTACCGGTTAAAGAAGATCGGGATTGGAAGGGGTGCCAAACCCTGAAGCGCCCGCTCTTAAATTAGTTAAGTCAGGGGTTTGTGCTACGCGTAAAAGGTTTTGAACATTGGTTACGCCCGAAACGCTCTCTGCAATATCCTCAGCCCTTCGTTTGGCTTGCTTACTGTCAATCGTTCCGGTTAAGGTTACCTCGCTGTCTTTTACACTCACAACAATTTCGGTTGCATCAACATAATGATCGTCGGTTAACCGGTCGTTCACATCTTCAACAATCCGGTCATCAGCTCGTTTGTAACCTTTAGGGCCGCGGCCTTTATTACTTCCGGCATTTAGTTTGTCCGTCCGCCGTCTTCTTTCCGCATCTTCATCACCAAACCACGATGATACTGCGTCCGTAGTTTTATCCCACCAATCGCGGTTATTGTTTGTATCATATTGGTTTCTTCTGTCAAATTGGTTTTGGTATGGTTGGTTTCTTTCAAATATTCCTTCGTTATTTCTACGCGTATAGTTTATAGGATTATCTGAGCTTTTGTATTCGCTTTCCCTCCAATTCTTTTCATTGTCGGAACGGAAGTTATTACGATTTTCATAATCAGTCCACTCGTTGTGGGCCCGGGGTGGGTGGCCA
>JBBSJX010000141.1:0-9353 GCA_038256825.1 Chitinophagales bacterium | reverse complement strand
GTGTAATATAAAATATACCAATACCACTTTAGGTAAAGATTTGCTTAAATCTACTAAAAGTGATAGTGATCACACAGCGTTTATAATAGATGTGGATGCCCGTAAAATTGGGGTAATAAATAATAATTTATACTATAATTACAGGGTAACAGGTGGTGGCGATAATATTGCCAGCATTGTAAATAATCAGCCGGTGCCGTTAACAGATTCACTTAAAAATAAGTACCGGTTTATGACCGATGCCTATTACGAAACTGCCCGGTATATGATGCTAAATAATAAAAAGGACGAAAAGGCTGCTAAAAAATAAGGTATAAACCTGAAGGCCACTCTGGTTGCTACTACTTCCAAACTTTACAAGTGTGCAAAACGCCAGAAGTCGGTCAGGCTGCAACAAAAGCGGGGAGAATTACAAAAGCTTAGTACCCAAAAAATAAATAAAACAAAACGGTTCTTTTTCTTATTTATTTATTACAATCTCGCTTTTTACTAAAAGGCTTCCAATGAACAGTAAAACATCTCGTTTTTTTAGCTGTTTATTTATTTAATTAAATTAATTGCTATCTTTTAAAACTATATGAAAACGATTGTTCAAATTTCACTCGACCTGACTAACATTGACGAGGCGCTTGAAACGGCAGCAATGGCGCTCCGTGCCGGGGTTGACTGGCTTGAAGCCGGCACCCCACTCATACTAGCGGAAGGACTGCATGGTGTTAGAAAATTAAGGGAAGCATTTCCCAATATCCCTATTGTTGCCGATCTTAAAACAATGGATGGTGGTTACCTTGAAGCAGAAATGATGGCAAAGGCCGGGGCTACCCATGTGGTGGTAATGGCTCGTGCCCATGAAGAAACCATTAAATGCGTAGTGAATGCCGGACGTGATTTTGGAATAAAGGTGATGGGCGACAACCTTGGATGCGAAAACATGGTGACGGCCGCAAAATGGCTGGAAGACCTGGGTTGCGACTATGTAATCCATCATATAGGCTACGACGAACGCCGCGGCATTGCTGCACGGGGTGAGCGGATGCCCAGCCCGCTCGACCAGTTGCGTGAAGTTGTACAAGCCGTGTCCGTTCCGGTACAAGCTGTTGGTGGCCTTAGTTTAGAACAGGCTATTCAATGCCCCGCTTATGGTGCGCCACTCGTGGTGCTGGGTGCTCCTTTAACAATAGACAGCGACAGCTTTAAAACCGCTGACGGCGATCTTGAAAATTCCCTTCGTTTAATCTGCAATAAAATACATTCCTACAACCAGGATTCTAAGTTGTTCTATAATCATGAAAATAGCATCCGTAGTTAATTACGCACCCCAAAAAGGTTCCGTTGAAATTCGAGAAACCGACATGCCTGTTATTGGAGAAGAAGATGTGCTGCTGGAAGTGGCCAATGTGGGCGTATGCGGCAGCGACCTTCACCAATGGACCGCCGATCATAGCTGGCCGGTAAATTACCCTGTGGTATTGGGTCATGAATTTGGTGGGATTATTGTTGAAACCGGCAAGCTGGTTAAAGGTTGGAAAGAGGGCGATAGGGTAGTGAGCGAAACTGCAGCCATCATTGACCTGAATAATCCCATGTCAAAAACCGGTTTGTACAACCTTGACCCAACTCGTAAAGGTTTTGGATATGGTGTTAATGGCGCCATGACCCGCTTTGTAAAAGTGCCTGCAAGGTGTTTGCATAAAGTGCCCGACCAGTTACCTTTTGAGCAAGCCTGCCTTACCGAGCCCTGTTGCGTTGCTTATAGCGCTGTTGTTGAAAACACCCGTATTAAACCCGGCGATAGGGTAGTAGTTCTTGGACCCGGAACCATTGGTATTTTGTGTGCTGCCATGGCAAGGCTTTGTGGTGCACAGGTAGCAATTGTTGGTTTGGAACCAGATAAGCAAAGGTTAAATATTGCAAAACTATATGGATGCGAAACCATTATTGGCGATGCCACTGCCTGGAGCCGTGAACGCGATGGCCTGGGCGCCGATTGTGTAATTGATGCGGCGGGTGCCAGTATAACTTTGCAGATAGCGATGCAATTGGTACGGCCCAATGGTAAAATTACCAAGGTGGGCTGGGGCCCGCAACCATTGGGTTGCACCCTCGATCCGTTGGTTCAAAAAAATATTACACTACAGGGTAGCTTTAGCCATAACTGGCCAATGTGGGAGCGGGTGCTGGCTTTGCTGGCAAGCGGTCAGTTAAATGTGCAACCCATTATTGGGGGCGTTTGGCCTATTACCGAATGGCATACAGCTTTCGAAAAAATGCATAAAGGAGAAGTGATAAAAAGTGTTTTGAAGCCTGTTTAAAAAAATTGAATTAATGATAGGGATTTTGTTACCAGCGGTATAACTACTATCATCATCGTTGTGTCACTCACTTGTACGGTAGTTTATATATGGAGCATGCTATTTATAGTCCGCAAGGGAAAAATTAGTGACTTTTGAATTACAGTTGAATACTGAAAAAAAAGTATCCCGATGAAAAATCGGGACGACGCAACGGCCGTTTAATAGTAGCAATGTAGTCTGGTTCAAAAAAAACAATGCACGTTTTTATCCCTTGTACAATATAATTGTTTAAATATTTATACTTACGGGGTTCCTCTTTTCAACCTAAAGTAAAAACCCATAAAACAACACACCATGCGATTGCAAAATAAAGTGATTATTGTAACCGGAAGCTGTACAGGACTTGGTAAAGCCATTGCCTTGCGTTGTGTTGCAGAAGGAGCCAGTGTAATTATTCATGGTCTTGAGCAGGATTTAGGCGAAGCCGTAATAAAAGAAATGCCTGCTGATAAATCGGTTTTGCAAATTGAAGATATTACCGTTAAAGGAGCTCCTGAACGTTTGGTGGAATTAGCAGTTAAAACCTTTGGTAAATTAGATGCGATTGTAAACAATGCAGCCATGGTTGCTTCAAGTAATTTACAAACCACCACCACCGATTTTTTAAGAAGGATTTTGGAAGTTAACACCATTGCGCCTTTTGCTCTCATCAAGGCAGCTTTGCCACATTTAAGTAAACAGCATGGTTGCGTACTCAATATTGGCTCGGTAAACGCCTATAGTGGCGAACCCGATTTGTTTGCTTACAGTGTTACCAAAGGAGCGCTCATGACACTTACACGCAATCTGGGCGATACCCTAAATCGCGAAAATGGCGTAAGAGTAAATCAAATAAATCCTGGTTGGGTGCTAACCGAAAATGAAATCATCCGAAAAAAAGCGCATGGATTGAACGATGATTGGTATAAAGATATTCCTGCGGTATACGCACCTGCAGGTCGTATTTTATCACCAGCCGAAATTGCGGCGGCAGCCGTTTACTGGCTGGCAGATGAGTGTGGCCCGGTGAGTGGCCAGGTAGTTGACCTGGAGCAATATCCTTTTATTGGGAGAAACCCTCCCAAAAATGCCAGCACCATTAATTAATCGTATGCCGGGTATTATCATCAATTCACCGTTTACAATTTCTCATTTTATTATTTATGCCTAAACTAGCAGTGTTTCCCAAAGCATTCATGCATGCGCTGTGTAAAGATGGAACCATGTCGGTTTCAGAATGGATAAAACTGGCAGTAAAGCTGAATATTGAAGGCCTTGAATGGTATGCCGGTTTTTTAGAAATGGCCGATAAAGATAGTTGGAAACGTTTTCGCCAGGAAGTGGAATCTTACGGAAAAACAATTCCGATGATGTGCTGTTCACCAGATTTTACACATCCCGATCCAAAGTTTCGTGCAACGGAAATTGCAAAACAAAAACATTGGATTGATATGACTTATGCATTGGGTGGAACTTATTGCCGTGTTTTATCCGGTCAAAAAAGACCGGAATTGTCAATAGAGGAAGGAGTGAATCTGGCGGCACAATGTATAGAGGCTTGTTTGCCCTATGCGCAGGACCATGGAATTACCCTGATCATCGAAAATCATTATAAAGATGATTTTTGGGAATACCCGGAGTTTGCGCAAAAAATGGAAGTGTTTTGTACGTTGGTAAATCGTATAACCCATCCAAATTTTGGAGTAAATTATGATCCTAGCAATACTTACCTCGCTGGCGAAGATCCTATTGAATTGTTGAAAAGAGTATCAGATAGGGTGGTAACCATGCACGCAAGCGACCGGTATTTAAAAGAAGGCACACTGGAAGACTTGCGTAAAGAAGAGGGTGGAGCCGTTGGTTATGCCAAACGATTAAGTCATGGCGAAATTGGTAAGGGATTAAATGATTATGATGCTATATTTACTGAGCTGAAACAGGTAGGTTTTAACGGGTGGATTAGTGTTGAAGATGGTGTGGATGGAATGGACCAGTTGGAACGAAGTGTAGCTTTTTTACAGAACAAAATGGCTGAGTATTGGCCAACATAAACCGATCATAAATTTTTATCAATAAATACGATTTTCATTTCTAAAACTAATAACGATGCCAGAAGAAAAATTACCGCTAGACGGGGACAAATCCCGCCGAAACTTTATTAAAAATACTGCACTGGGTGCTGCAGGATTTATGATTGTGCCACGTCATGTTTTAGGTCGTGGATTTATTGCACCCAGCGATCGCCTTACTATTGCTGCCGTAGGATCAGGTGGTAAAGGTCAGTCGGATATTAATAGCTTTTTTAAATCAGGCAAAGCCGATATAGCCTATTTGTGCGATGTGGACGATCGCCGCGCTGCCGAAACCGTAAAAGCTTTTCCAAAAGCCAAATACTATAAAGACTGGCGCGAAATGTTTGATAAGGAAGGAAAAAACTTTGATGCCGTTTCTGTTTCTACTCCTGACCATACACACGCAGTGGTAGCAATGGCAGCAATGAAAAGAGGCAAGCACGTTTACGTTCAAAAACCAATGACACACGATATTTACGAAGCCCGTAAATTAACCGAAGCTGCCGAAAAATATAAGGTGGTAACGCAAATGGGTAACCAGGGTGCCTCGGGCGATGGTGTACGTCAATTACGGGAGTGGTACGATGCAGGGGTAATTGGTGATGTAAACAAGGTGTATATTTTTACCAACCGCCCCATCTGGCCGCAAGGGGTTGAATGGCCAAGCGAAAAGCCTCCGGTGCCTAAAGGACTTGACTGGGATCTCTGGTTAGGTACCGCTCCAAAAGTTGATTATGTTGACAAACTAATACCAGGTAGCTGGCGCGGCTGGGCCGATTATGGTACTGGTGCCCTGGGCGACTTAGGCTGTCATCTAATGGAAGCTCCGTTTAGTGTGCTGGGTATAAAATATGCAACCGATTGCCAGGCATCCGTTACCAGTGTATTTACTGATTGGAGTAGGAGAGGCTATTTTCCTAAAAGCTTTCCACCGTCAAGCCATGCAACCCTTACTTTTTCAAAAGGTACCAAAACCAAAGGCCCTGTTACCCTGCATTGGATGGATGGTGGTATTAAACCAGAACGCCCGGAAGAATTAGGAGCTGATGAAATGTTTGGTGATGGTAACAGCGGTATTTTATTTATCGGAACAAAAGGTAAAATGATGGCCAGCGAATATGCTGCCAATCCACGTTTGTTGCCGCTTACACGAAACCAGGAGGTTAAAGTAAAACAAACTTATGCCCGCGTTCCGGGCAGTGCAGATGGACACTATGCACAATGGGTGGAAGGTGCGATAGCTGGATATGGAAATAAAGAACTGAGTTCGCCATTTAACCTGGCAGGCCCTTTAACTGAAGCCATATTAATGGCTAACCTCGCCATCCGTGCTGCGGATACACCCAAACCAAGAGCCAACGGCAGGGGTAATGATTATCCCGGAAGTAATATGAAGTTGCTATGGGATGCAGTAAACATGCGTGTTACCAATCTGGAAGAAGTTAACCAATACGTAAAACGCGATTACCGCGAAGGTTGGAGCTTAGATATGTAAAAGAATAAGTTCCTTCACAATTAAATCTTACAGGTTGCCAGCTAAATGGTACTTGTAAGATTTTTTTTTGTTCTTCGGCAGCCTTCGGGTGCCTGAGCGAAGCCGAAGGCTGCCGAAGGGCACTCACTAAATCATAATTTGCCAGATATTTTTATCGCCCCATTTGCCCCAATCTTTAAGGCTGTTTTTTAGCTGCGATTTTAAATTATTTACATTTGTCTTTTTTCCCTTTTTAGGTGCAGTAAGGTCGATCGGGCTCACATTTACTATTTCTATTTTGGTGGCAAACCATGTGGTATTCATGCGTGGAATGGCCAGGCCCAATATCATTCCCGGTAAGCCACTGAAAGATTCCGGTCCTCCGCCAGTTATAACCTGATCGGTATAAAATGCAACCACGAATATAGAATCCATAATAATGGCTGTGGCTTTGCGACATTCCATATTGGCAATGGTTCGGGTATCAGGCGAAATCTTCCAGTCAATTTTTCGCAGGCTGTCGGTAATATTAAATACCGTTTCAAACACTGCTTTCTGGCTGTTGAATGTTTGACTTTCCAGGTCAGTAAATACGATATTTTCGTTAGCCGGACCTTCAATCCACTCAGGTGCTTTTTGAGCAACGATTACCTCTCTGCCAGGTTTATACAGTGTTTTATTATTGTCAAAATAAAGGTCAAAATAGGAAACCTTAATAGGCGGCACCGACTTTTTCATCATATTACGCCAGGTGTCATCTTCTTCAAAATCTAGTTGTTTATGCAGGTTTACCCGCTTTTCAAATTCTATTTTGCCTTTTGTAATAAATTGTTGTTGCGCCTTCAATCCCATTGCGAACAACAACATAATTACTGATATGAAATAAGCTTTCATTGTTGATTTTTTAAATTAATTTTTATCCTCATTTTGAAACGCCTTCACCCGGATTTTTTGAAATGTTTATTACAAACGTTAGCATAAAATACCGCCTTAGCTGTTGGTATGTTTCTTCTCTTATAATGGAAGAATTTACAAAACGGTTGTATCCTTTGTTTTGATCAAGAATATCATAAGCCTGTAGTCTTATCATTCCCTTATCGTTTTTAAACAACTTTCGGCCTATGTAGCCATTCCATAAAATCACATTATTGTTTTGGTCAAAGGCATTTACTTTTTGCCTGAATTCACCATTAACATTGCTATTAATTTCAAACTTGTAAGGCAGGGTGTAATTAAAATAGATATTGTGACTATGAGTATAATAATTGGTTTTTCGGTCGGGTTGGATAGACGAAACAGATGTGTTATAACGGAGGTTTGAATAATAATTCACATCAAATTTCTTTTCCTTGAATTTGTATATAGAAAAATTAAAGCCATAGCTATTGTTATTAGTCTGGTTATTTAAGTTGTTTACAATACTGTTATACCGCGAAAGGTTCAGGTTAAAACCTAACTGTATGGATAAGTCAATGGATTTGATTTTCATATTATAACCGCCACCCGAATTACCATTATAATTTCCATTCAGGTTTACATACTGAAAAGTTCGTTTGCCTATAGAGTCTCCCGATACCACTGTTTTCTCATTAGTTCCGATAGCATTAGAAGTAGTGTTGAAAGAGGCATAGGTATAAAAACCACGTTGTTGTAATACTTTATACGAGTTAAAGTTCAGGTTGAAGGAATGCCTGAACTCCTGCTTAAGATTGGGGTTGCCAATGGCGATGTTTAACGGATTCAGGTTATCCCTTACAGGCTGTAATTGCTCAATGGAAGGCTGCCGTGTTATTCCATTATAGTTTAAAGAAAACCGGCTGTTGCTGTTGATTTTATACTGAAAAGTGGAACGTGGAAAAAAATTGGTGTAACGATATTTCAATGAAGTATCAATGATTACATCTTTTTGCGTAAAGTCAGCAAAGGCAACATCGCCGCCACCCGAAATGGTCAGTTTTTTTGAGTTGTAACGCCAGGTCATGCCGGTGCTGTTGGTAACTACATGAAAATCGTAATGGTTGCTAAACAGGTTGTTAAGTACTTCATATTTACCATCGTTCGTTTTATCGTACGACAATCTTTTAGATTCGCTGTTACTTACCCTGATGCCATAGCTCAGCTCCATAAATACATTTTTTATTATTGGCTCGGTGTACACCAGTCGCGAATAATATCCCCCGTTACTTATCTCATTTATTTTTTTCTGATCTACCGAATCGGTATTTACCAGTTGACCTGCTTTGCTGTAAAACCTATTAACGGTGTTCAGTAATCCTTCAGTATTGTTATTATTTACCTGCTGATCAAAACTTAATGAAAAAGTGCGGCCGGGTTTTCTGAAACGTTTGCGTAGTAAAATGTTACTGTTAAAACTATTATTGGTTCCAAATGATGAAAGATTTTTACTACTGTTATTAATTTGGTTTCCGGCACTGTCCAGCGATAAACTGTACGAAGTATTCAGACTGCTCTGATCACCGTTGTAACCGTTTGCAACAATTTTAACTGATGTAAAGCTATCTATCTGGTACTCGTACGTACCCCTAAGTGAATGCCGTTGTTTGCTGCTTAAAAAATCGCCTGTTTCGCGGTTAGTAAAAGTATTTGTAGGCAATATAGATTGTGATATTGTACTGCCACCCCCCGATGAATTTATTTTACCATAACGGTAACTGCCGTTTACGTTTTGTTTATCCTGGTTAAATTTGTTGGAGTATTGAACGCCGCCATTCCAGGCAGTTGGTATCCCTTTTCCATAAAAATCGCCCCTATCAAATTCATCGTTATTTCCATACGAAATAAAGTATCCACCGTCGCTGTCGTAGGTCATATCGCTGCCCGAGCCGAATTTATTTGACTCCTCCCAATTAAGACCTGTTTTACCGGTACTGCTCATAATTCCGTACAACGTTAGCTTTCTTTTAGATTTAAAAGAATTTGCCATTAAGCTGTTATTCCACCTATTATTGAGCCCTCCACCCAATTCAAGCTTACCAAAATATCCCTTTTTCATATTGTCCTTCAGGGTAAGGTTCAGGGTTTTGGTTTTGGTGCCGTCGTCAATGCCGGTAAAAACAGCCTGATCGCTCTTTTTGTCAAATACTTGCACTTTATCTACTGCTTTAGCCTGGAGGTTCTTAGTGGCCATAGTAGGGTCGTCACCAAAAAACTCTTCACCATCTACCAATACCTTTTCAATCTTTTGGCCCTGCGCGGTAACGTTGCCATCCTTGTCTACCTGCAATCCCGGCATTTTACGTAGCATTTCTTCTACCGAAGCCCCATCCCGCACCCTAAAACTATCCGCATTATATTCTATGGTATCACCCTTTAGGCGCACTGCCGCAATTTTTTGTCTTACAAAAACTTCTTCCAACAGCTTCGATTTCAGGGTCAACATTACTTCACCAACATTTTTCGTTTCTCCTTCCGCAAAAGTCAGCTCGTCCATAAAATCGGCATAAGCAGGGTAAG
>JBBSJX010000140.1:0-9383 GCA_038256825.1 Chitinophagales bacterium | reverse complement strand
GGAAACCATTTTTTTCTAAAACCTTTATTGAGGCGGTGTTGTAATCAAATACCTCGGCATAAACCCGAACTACGTTATAATTTTTAGCAATATAATCCAGTATTAAAGCAACTGATCGGGATGCAACACCCATGCCCCAAAAGGGTTCGCCAATAAAATAACCAATCTCAATGCTTTTGCGGTATACATCTTCTTTAGGAACAACGCCTATACTACCTACAATGCAATGGTTATACTCTATAGCAAAGTTTTGAACCGGATTTTGTTTGCACGAAAATTCAATCCATTGCAGGGCATCGTTGATGGTATAAGGGTGTGGAAAATGGTCGCGGACATTGAGCCAGATATTGCGGTTATTGGCAATAGAAGCTAATTGACCCGCATCTTCTTTGCGCCAGGTTCTCAGGTTAATTTGGTTGGTCATTACAGCAATTAGTGAAAGAAAGGTAAGAAAAATGAAAGCGATTTATAGTTTAACGGTTAATGCTGCAGGTTGCTGCGTAGCAAACTAAAAGTACAAGTGAGTGAACCGCCGGCTGTCGGTCAGGCTACAACGATGTTGAAAGATGATTGAATGCAGGTAAACAAAAGCATTAAAATAGAATCATCTTAGGGCTTTTACCCGCTCAAACGCTGTTGCGTTAAGGCTATCGTTCAAGGCATTTGCAATATCTATTTTTTCGGACTCTGTAAGGTGAAAGCTTAATGAAGCATTTGCATCTTTTTTAGAGGGTTCGTATTGAAAACTGATCCGGTACAATTGGTCAGGGAAGGCAGCGCTGGCATATTTTAACTGGTCGGCCTGGTAATAATCCTGTATGTTGAACCAATTGCTTTGCAATAAAACCAGCGGCTGAGTTAGCCAGCTAAGTATGGTATGCCTGTTTTGGTAAGGTTGCCAGTCAATTAAAGGCCGGTCGCGAATTTGGAGGATAACCACTTTTGAGGTGTTTTGTTTTAGCCACGGTTTAAATACCTCGATAAACCGGAGAGTATTTTCCAGACCAAAATTATCGCGGATACCGGCGTCCATCACATCAATAACGGGTACTGTTGGTAACCAAACATTGGGTAAAATATAAGGGAAGGTGGCGTTCATGCGCAAGGCGGAAAGAATGCGCAGGTTGTATGGATTTTGTTTGTGGAAGTAAGAAACATAATCCACCATATCGGGATCAATATTTACCCTGACGGTAGAATCGAATAAGGTTTTCATTAAAAAGCGTGCAGGGTGGGTGCTGATGATTAACTTACGTCCATCGCGGGTTATTACCGAATTAAAAAACATCAAAGGTATTTCGGCATTGGCCTCTGGCTTTACATAGTCGCGTAGCCGATGGTTTAAAATTCCGTTAGTATTATCGTTGAATCGTTGTTCCAGCGAGTAGCCCCTGTCTTTTACATAACTGTATGGCCCCACATAAAAACGCTGCGCCGGCGAGGTAATGTCCCGTGTTACAAACGAAGAAAACAAAGGGTTTAGTAAGTCTTTTGAAATATTATCAACATAGGTTCGGCTTTGCAGGTTAATGTTGGCTCCATTATTTTTTAAGCGATATAACTCTCTGAAATAAGCAGCGCCAAACATGCCACCCGATGAGCCATTTATCAGCAGGGTTTGGTTTAATATTTTTCCATTGGTAATGCTATCCAGCCTTTGTAACACATTCATAGTAAAAGTGGCGCTACGATTGCCGCCCCCACTTACATTAATGATATATAAAACGGGCAGGCTTTTATCTTGCCGGGCTTTCCATTTCTCCAGAATTTTAATGTAGTTTTTTTTGTCGGCCTCCATATTTGAATCGGAAGCAAGAGCCAAAAGTGCTTCCCTGTTATATTGTGGTCGCTCATCTTCATTAGTATATTGTAAACCGTACGCCTTGTTTCTAAAATCAAGCCAGTTGTGTTGGTACATCCAGTTAAGGCTAACGTATAAAACGATTAATAAAAACACGCTCCAGTTTTTTAAAAAGAGGCTAAAGGCCCCTGCTACTGCAATTAACACAGCAAAAAAGATGGTAATGCTAGCCGCCGCCGGGGTTTGAAAAATCCTGTTGTCCATAAAAAACCCGGTAATAAGCAGGAAAATAAAAGCAATAAAAATGGATAAAACCGCAGCAATGTGGTGCCGTTTAAAAACGGTTTCGAGAAAAGTGCTGCTGTAGTGCCGCACATCGCGGGGTTTTTTTATTTTAAAACCTGCGGTTAAAAACCAATCAACATGCAAAGTTCCTATGTCTCGTTTAGCAGGCGATAATTCAGGAGCACGGTCGTAATGCCGGTGCGCCCTGTCAAAATCGGTTGCCATACCCCTGTAAATTCTTTTGTCGGCACTAAAAAAATAGATGAAGGCAATTAATTTAGATGTTACCAACCCAATAACAAAACCACCAATCAAAATCAATATCTTCATGGTGTCCATTAGCTGTCCGTACTTATCAAAGTGGATTGCTTTTATAAGGTAAAATATTAGGAAACCCAACGGGATTATAGAATTGTTAATGCAATATTTTAAAAATGGTTGGGCGGCAGCAGCTAAAAATTTTATATGTTTTGCATGTAAAATAAAAGTTGTAATGTGCCAGCTCATTATAAACACACCTACTGCTACACCAACAAAAGCAGTGCTTATAAAATCAACATTTCCCATATACTCCGGCGCCAGAAAAAGTGAATTGGCGCCATAAGCATTCATGAAAGTGCCGTTAACCGTACTAAAAAGTATATACCAGAACAACAGAAAAACCTGGTACTTACGAAAATGTAACAGGAACATTTGCACGGGCAAAGAATAAAATACTCCTGTTACATATTTCTTCATGGATGAGGGTTATTAGTTGAAAGATAATTTATAAGTACCATGCTTTAAGCTATAAACGCCGTTGTTCTGTTAAAAGTCTATCTTTAAAAGTGATTTTTATAATCCTTTTAAATTTTGTTTAAGGATTCATAATTTGGTAATAAATTAAATTTAATAATGGTTACTTTTTAAAAAATTACACATGAAAAATATTTACTTCTTAGTGGCCTTGGTTACTATAAGTGCAGGTTCCTTTGCACAGTCGTACACAGGCAATACTAAAATAAGGAGCATGAATAAAATGGCGGTCATTTACGAATTGCCGTACGAAGAAGAGATAACTGCTGAGGCTATAAAAAAGAAAATGAGCCAGTTAAGTTATACCTCAAAAAATGAAAAGGATTTTATGGTTTTTAAAAATGTATCGTTAAGTAACCTTGGCCCGGCTACGTATAATTTATATTTTAAAGCAGAGAGAAAAAGCAGGAAGGAAAAGGATAAGTCGATGGTTTATTTATTGGTGTCCGATACTTACGACGCTTTTTTAAATGAAACCAACAATAATGCAGTTATTGAAAATGCCAAAACATTTTTAAATACACTTAACGTACAGGCCGAAGACGTTTTTATTGAAAGTGAAATTACCAAACACCAGGAAGAGGTAAAAAAAGCTGAAAAGGAATATGAAAATTCGGTTAATGATGGCAACGGCCTTGAAAAGAAAAGGGCAGACGTTGAAGAGGAAATAAAAAAGAACAAAGAACAACAGGAACAGCGTAGACAGGAAGTTGAAAAGCAAAAGCAACAACTTGACGAAGCCAGGGCCAAACGTAAAAATCAATAAAAAACTATTAAATTAATTATACCCGCAATAACTAAATTGTTGCGGGTATTTTATTATACCGGGTAATATATAAGATTGCCACAAAGCTTAAGAGCAATAACATTCCAACTAATTGGTGTAATTGAGCCATCCATTCAAACGTTCCAAATTTACCCGCCTGCATTCCGGGGCTTGTTAAAACCGCCATAATACCCAGAACTACCTGCACTACCACAAATAACATTGCATAGTTTTTTGCTTTATTAAAAGGGGAGGAGTACGTAATATTTCGGGCCTTCCACCACCAGGCTCCAATTAAAACAACCAATATGTAGGCCAGGGTACGGTGTATAAAATGAATGGTAATTTTATTGTGCAGTATATCGTTCAAAAAACTGCCTGAAGTAAACATCGTGTCGGGAAACAGCATTCCGTTTATAGTAGGCCAGGTGGGTGCAACATTTGCTGCCTTTAGCCCTGCCATAAATGCACCATAAGTAAGCTGAACAGCAAGGAATAAAATAATTAGAAACGCCCCGTTTTTTAAACCGGGTTGGGTAATAAGGTTTGTCTTTTTAACAGTAAGCTTCAGGCCAAAAATAACAGCATAGCTTATTAATACCATTGCTGCCATAAAATGTGCAGCAAGCCTAAAATGACTTACATATAAATCATTGTCGTTAAGCCCGCTCTTAACCATAATCCAACCTATAGCGCCTTGCAGACCCCCCAGTACAAATAATATGATTAAAGGCGCAACCATCCATTTTTTAAAATAGCCTTTTGCCAAAAAGTAAATAAATGGGATGAGAAAAACCACACCAATCAACCGGGCCCATACGCGGTGAAACCATTCCCAGAAGAAAATAAATTTAAAATCGCCGAGTGTAAAATGCTGGTTCAGGTATTTAAACTGGGCAATTTGCTGATAATCTAAAAAGGTTTTTTGCCATTCGGCATCGTTTAACGGTGGCAGGGTTCCCATAATTGGTTTCCACTCCGTAATCGATAATCCTGAACCTGTTAACCGGGTTATACCTCCCAGTAAAACCTGAACAATTAACATGCCTACACCAATAAAAATCCAGTTTGCTACATACCTGCCCGCCTTATCCTGTTGCATAATTTAAATTTCAAAAAAAAGTGCTGGTTTGGGAGCGCTTTTGTAAATGGCGCAAAATTAATTATAAACAACCTTAATGGCTTTATTGTTAAGTTTTAAACTTTTTTTTTAAAAAATAGCCGTGGATATTGCACTTTTGCCTTACAAATGCTACAACCCTATTACCAAAAAACTTTTAGAGAAGCCGGCTGCGATGAAGCCGGCAGAGGATGTTATGCAGGGCCGGTTTTTGCCGCAGCGGTTATTTTGCCAAAAGAGTTTCACCACCCTTTATTAAACGATAGCAAGCAAATAAGCGTAAATACCCGCAATATTTTACGACCGATTATTGAGAAAGAAGCAGTTGGTTTTAGTGTAGCCATGGTTTGCAATATTGAAATTGACCGTATCAATATTTTAAAAGCTTCGTTTAAAGCCATGCACCTGGCCATCGATCAACTTAAAAAGCGCCCTAAATATTTAATTATCGATGGCAACCGTTTTACACCTTATCCCGAGGTAAAACACAAATGCATAGTAAAAGGCGATGGCCTGTACACCAGCATAGCGGCAGCAAGTGTGCTTGCCAAAACCTACCGCGACGAATACATGCGAAACCTGCATGCCGAGTTTCCGTTGTACAACTGGAATAACAACAAAGGTTATGGCACCGAGGAACACCGACTGGCTATTGAAGCGCATGGTTTATGTAAATATCACCGCATGAGTTTTAACATTAATCCAAATCAAATGGCTTTCAATTTTATGGAAGAAGAAGCTATTTTAATGTAAGCTGTAATAAATTTTGGGAGATTTTTTATGGTACCGGCTTTAGATTATTTATGAAACTTTGGTTGCGTCGCACTCTTGTACATTTTAATGTTACGCAGCAAAATTAACCCTGTTTTTTCCAGACCAAAAATGTAATAAAGGCTCAATTGTGCGACGCAACGATGATGCCCATAGCGTTGCTGCTGGTAACCAAAAAATAAAAATTTACTCGGATATATCAAATGGGCCCGCACCTGGTCTTAAAACTTCGTAAGGTTCCTTACTACAATCCACCACTGTTGAAGGTTCCATGCCACCGGTACCCCCATCAATTACAATATCAACCAGTTTTTTAAAGTTTTCATATATCAATTCCGGGTCGGTGTATTCTTCAACCATTTCGCCGGGTAGCGAGGCGCTTAAAAGAGGATGATCCAATTGCCCAACAATGGTATTGGCAATTTTATTATCGGGAATACGCAGGCCAATCGTGCTTTTTTTACTTTGTAAAATGCGGGGCACTTCTTTGCTGGCTGGTAAGATAAAAGTGTACGGGCCGGGCAGGTAGTTTTTTAGCAATCGGTACAGCGGGGTTGATATGCTACGGGTGTATTTGCTCATATCGCTTAAGTCGCAGCATACAAAACTGAGCATTGCTTTAGCCGGATCAATGTTTTTAATACGGCAGATACGTTCAATTGCTTTTGGTTTAAAAATATCGCAGCCTAAACCATAAATCGTATCGGTTGGGTAAATAATAACACCGCCATCTAACAGGCACTCAACAATAGTTTTAATGTGGCGTTGTTGCGGATCAACCGGGTGTAATTGAATAAGCATAATTAAAGATAAAAAGAAGTTTAACCTATATATTTCTTTTGATTAAGGTGGTAAAACCATGCCAGCGGGCAAAATTCATACTAAAATAAAAAAGGCCTGGTTAATTACCAGGCGCTTTATAAAATATATAAGTGATGCTTTAATTTAAAGCACTGGCAGTGTTGTATTTTAAATTACCGTCGTTTGGTTTCATTTCCCAAACAAGGGCGCTGGCTCCCAATATGGCTGCATCAGCTTCTTCCAGCTCGCTAAAAATAAGTTTTACCTTATTTTGAAAAATGGGCAGCAGGTTTTTCTCCATGTGTTGCCGGGTAGGTTTCATAATCAGGTCTCCCGCTTTTATAACACCACCAAATAATATGATCGCTTCAGGGGATGAAAACATAACAAAGTTGGCAAGGGCTTCACCTAAAATCTGGCCGGTAAAGCGGTAAACTTCTTTTGCTATTTTATCGCCTTTAATGGCACACTCGTATATTATTTTAGAGTTGATCTCCTGCTTTTTATAGTTTCGTAAAAGACTGGGTTGTTCATCGTTTTCTAAAAACTCGATTGCTGTATTTGAAATACCGGTTGCCGAAGCGTAGGCTTCAAGTGATCCTTTAAGTTTTGTTCCTTTGTGTTTACGACCACCCGGCCTTATAATGGTGTGGCCCAGCTCACCAGCAAAACCATCATTACCATAAATTAACTGGCCATTGGCAACAATACCACTGCCCACACCGGTGCCAAGCGCAATTAAAATAAAATCTTTCATGCCGCTGGCAGCTCCATAACTCATTTCGCCAACAGCGGCAGCATTGGCATCGTTGGTTAGCGAGCAGGGATAATTAAACTTTTCGGCTACTAAATCAGCCAATGGAATTACGCCTTTCCAAACAAGGTTGGGTGCATATTCAATGGTGCCGCTATAATAATTGCCATTGGGAGCACCAATGCCAATTCCCCTGATGGATCCTTCTTTTTCGCAGGTTTCAATTACAGGCAGCATTTTTTCGTAAAGCGCATCAATAAATTCTTCTACTGTAGCATATGCATCTGTACGTAAATCACCCTTTTTTAAAATCACCCCGCGGTGATTTACAATTCCATACTTAGTGTTGGTACCGCCAATATCAATTCCAATGGCAAGCTCTTGTGATAAATCCATGGCATCGTTTTAATTAAAACCTTTTTTTTATTAGCTAATGGGTTATTTAATTAACAGCATAGCCCTACAAAAGTACTAATGCAATTGTTTCAATAACATTTATTGTTATTGTAAAGATGCAACCAATATTAATTTATTAAAAATTTTATATAACCAGGCCTGAATACTTAAATAATTATTTAAAATATACATTCCTTATTGTAATGTTTATTGAGTTGCGGTAATGCTGTTTTTCAATTCCTTTAAACAATTAACTTCGCCCCATGGAAGAACTATTGCAACAAATAGAAGCCTTTAAGAATGAAATGGGTGCTTTTGTGGCCCGGGATGCTGAGCATGCTGAGGCTTTTAGAATAAAATATTTAGGTACCAAAGGAATCATTAAAGCTGTTATGGCCGAAATGAAAAACGTACCAAACGATCGTAAAAAAGAATTTGGACAGGTATTAAATGGCTTTAAATTATTTGCTGAAGAACGTTATGAAACGTTTAGGTCTCAATCTGCTACCGATGATCAAATAACAGGTAACAATATCGATTGGTCGTTGCCCGGCGATTCTGTACCCGTGGGTTCCCGTCACCCGCTTACTATTGTCCGCAACCAGATTGTTTCTATTTTTAAAAGATTAGGTTTTGCCGTAGCCGAAGGACCGGAAATAGAAGATGACTGGCACAATTTTACTGCACTCAACCTTCCCGAAAACCATCCTGCCCGAGATATGCAGGATACTTTTTACTTAAACAAAAATCCTGATTTTCTTTTACGTACCCATACCAGCAGTGTGCAGGCAAGGGTAATGGAAAAGCAAAAACCACCTATACGCATAGTTTGTCCCGGTCGCGTTTACCGCAACGAAACCATCAGTGCAAGAGCACATTGTTTTTTTCACCAGGTAGAAGGTTTGTATGTTGATGAACAGGTGAGCTTTGCCGATCTTAAACAAACCCTGTACTTTTTTGTGCAGGAAATGTTTGGGAAAGAAGTTAAAATCAGGTTTCGCCCAAGCTATTTCCCTTTCACCGAGCCAAGTGCTGAAATGGACATAAGCTGCACCGTTTGCGGTGGAAGTGGATGCAGCCTTTGTAAACATACCGGTTGGGTTGAAATTTTAGGTTGCGGTATGGTTCACCCCAAAATGCTGGAGAATTTTAATATTGATTCTAATAAATTTAGTGGGTTTGCCTTTGGTATGGGCGTAGAGCGAATCTGCCAGCTTAAATACCGGATTAACGATTTGCGTCTTTATTCACAAAATGATGTGCGGTTTTTGCGTCAATTCACGGGTGCTATTTAAGGTTGTAAGTTATTGTTTACAAGGGTTTAAGTATTACAAACAACTGTTTGTTAGTCCAAAAACGGCATATTTTTAACAGAGTTCAATCTAAACAATTGATCTGTTTAGACGTTATTAGTAGTATTTTTGCACCCTTTAATATAATTCACGATCATGGTAGCTATTCTTTTATTTTTCTTTGGACATTGGTTCTTGTCTCTTTTTTTCCATACTTTTTTCCTACACCGGTATGCATCTCATCAAATGTATACCACCAGCAAAACAATGGAAAAAGTATTTTATTTTTTAACCTGGTTTACTCAAGGATCATCTTTTTTAGTTCCAAGAGCTTACGCGGTTATGCACCGTATGCACCATGAATACAGTGACACAGAAAAAGATCCACATTCTCCCCATTTTTTTAAAGATATATGGGATATGATGTTGCATACAGCAAAAATCTATCAATCCTTTATTACTGGCGAACGCTTACCTGAAAAACAATTTACCAGGGAATATTTGCCGGTTTGGGATAGCCTTGATAAAATTGGATATAGCTGGGCCAGCCGTTTATCGTTTGCTGCTGCCTACATTACTTTTTATGTAGTTTTTGCACCTTC
>JBBSJX010000139.1:0-9479 GCA_038256825.1 Chitinophagales bacterium | reverse complement strand
TTAATGGCATCGTGGTAGTTTGCCGCCAACAATTCGTATAAAGCCTTTGGCGTACTGCCACCCGATAATGCAATGGTATACCGTAGATTATTTTCTAAAGTGTTTTTAATATCATCACTAATCCATTGAGCCAGCGAAGCATTTAGTTCTTCTATACTATTGTACTGGTGCTTTTCCATAAATTAATCATTGTCGTTTGAGCTAACATTAATCCAGTTATGACCATCGCGGGCAATTAGTGCTTCTGCATCTTCGGGGCCCCACGAGCCAGGAGGATAGTTGGGAAAGTTCATAGGCTGGCGTGTTTCCCAGGCATCTAAAATGGGCATAATAATTTCCCAGGCGGCCTCTACCTGGTCGGCCCGCATAAAATGTGTTGGGTTGCCATCCATTACATCCAGCAGCAATGTTTCATAGGCTTCGGGTTCGCTTCCGGTAAACTCATCCTTGTAATTAAAAATCATATCAACCGGGTGTAAAATCATATCGGGCCCAGGGCGTTTAGCCTGAAAGTGTAACCTGATATCCATTTCGGGTTGAATGCTAATGGTAAGCCTGTTAGAACGCCAGGTTTGAGTAGCCATATCAGGAAATGCATAGTCGGGTGCCGGCTTAAACTGTATGGTAATCCGGGATGCTTTTTCATTCATCCGCTTACCTGTGCGAACATAAAATGGCACGCCCTGCCACCGCCAGTTGTCTATGTAAAATTTAACTGCGGCAAAGGTTTCGTTATTAGACTGTGGATCCACTTTTGGTTCCTGCAGGTACCCTTCCACTTCCTCACCTTTTAACCAACCTCCTGTATACTGGCCCCTGGCCGCCACCTGGCTTACCTCTTCCTTTTTTATTCTTCTTATAGCGTTTAGTACGTCTACCTTTTTATTTCTTATCTCATCTGGTATAAACGAAACGGGTGCTTCCATACCAATCATACAAATTAGCTGAAGGATATGATTTTGCACCATATCTCTTAAAGCTCCGGATGTTTCATAATAACTTCCCCTACCTTCTACACCCACTGTTTCTGAAACAGTAACCTGTACGTGATCAATATAAAAGCGGTTCCATGTTGGCTCGAACATAGCGTTGGCAAAGCGCAGTACTAAAATATTTTGAACGGTCTCTTTTCCAAGGTAATGGTCTATTCTAAAAATTTGTTCTTCTTTAAAATAAGTGGTTAACAGTGCATTTAATTCTTTCGCACTTTCCAGGTTGTGGCCAAATGGTTTTTCAACTACAATACGGGTGAAGCTTTGGTCGCTGCAAATTTCTAAGCCGGCTAAACTTTTTGCTATTTCGGGAACCAGTTGCGGAGCAACAGCCATGTAAAAAATTACGTTTGGTGTTATACCTTTCTCTTTGGTTTTGCTCTTAACAATCTTATCAATTTTGTCGTAGCTTTTTTTGTCGTTGGCATCAAAAGAAAGGTAAGAGATCTGTTTTGAAAACGATTTCCAAACCCCAGCATTTTTCCCTTGTCTCCTTGAAAATTCTTTTATACCCCCTTTTAAATATTCACGAAACGTTTTATCGGTATAATCTGTTCGCCCCAAACCCACAATCTGAAAATTGTCAGGCATCAATTCGTCGATATAAAGATTGAAAAGAGCGGGAGAAAGTTTACGATGATTAAGATCACCGCTTCCACCAAAAATAAATATTATAGTTGCGGCTTCGTGGTCCTTTGCTTTCATTTGTATGTTTTTAGAACCTGCAAAACATTTAATGCGAGGGTTCTGGGTTTTTATAATAATGGGGAGTTAAACCACTTCTTCCTGGTCGTGCCAGTTTGTATGAAAAATACCTCCTTCATCAGTTCGTGCATAGGTATGTGCGCCAAAAAAATCTCTTTGTGCCTGTAAAAGATTTATTGGTAACCTGGCAGATGTGCTTGCTTCAAAATAATTTAAAGATGCCATTAACCCTCCTACCGGAATTTCGTTTTCCACCGCCAGGGCAATCACCTTTCTTATGCCAGGCAAACATTTGGTTACCAGTGGAACAATACTTTTATCGAGTAACAGGTTTTCCAGTTGCTTATTGTTTACAAAAACTTCGTCAAAAACGTTTAATAAAGTAGAACGGATGATACAGCCACCCTTCCAAACATTCACCACTTTATCCAGTGGGATATCCATTTCAAGATCTTTGGAGGCAACCTGTAACATAGCCAATCCCTGGGTATAACTCATCAGGATGCCAAACAATAAAGCATCGTGCACCTGGCTAATTAAAGCATCCTTATCTACACTTACTTTACTATTGCTTTTTGGATATAACTCTGCGGCTTCTAATCTTTGTTCGTTTAAAGCTGAAATATTGCGCATGGCAACAGCGGTATCAATGGATGGTATTGGAACACCTAAATCAAGCGCATCCTGCGAGGTCCATTTACCTGTTCCCTTTGAGCCGGCTTTATCAAGTATCATGTCAACCAGGTAGTTGTCCGTTTTTTCATCCAGTATGGTAAATATGCGGGCTGTAATCTGAACCAGGAACGATTGCAGATCATCATTATTCCAGGTTTTATAAACATCATGTAATTCGTTGTTGTTTAAGCCGCCGACGCGTTTCAACAAATCGTAGCTTTCACAAATCAATTGCATTATGGAATACTCAATTCCATTGTGAACCATTTTTACAAAATGTCCTGCCCCCTGGTTTCCCAGGAAATCTACACACGGCTTTCCATCTACTTTTGCAGCGATGGCTTCAAACAAAGGCCTTAAATATTCATAGGCTTCTTTAACTCCACCTGGCATAATACTAGGGCCTGTTCTCGCACCTTCTTCTCCCCCCGAAATACCCACACCCATAAAGTTGATCCCCTTTGGATCCAATTCCTTTATTCTTTTAATCGTATCGGTGTAATGAGAATTTCCTCCATCTATAATAATATCACCTTTTTCTAAAAACTCACACAAATTGTTGATCACAATATCAACAGGTTTTCCTGCGGGCACCAGCATCATTATTTTTCGGGGAACTTTTAGTTGCTGAACCAATTCCTTTATGGAGTTAACTCCTTTTACGGTAGTGTCCGGCGGCGCTTCCCGCTCTAAAGCAAGTGTTTTTTCTGCATTGGTATCGTAACCAAGTACCGAAAATCCATGGTCGGCCATATTTAATAATAAGTTGCTTCCCATAACGCCTAAACCAACCATAGCGAAATCAAATTGTGCTTCATTCATACCTGCCTGATTTAAAATTTGGGACTAAAAGTACTTTAATTACAAAAAAGAGAGCCATAATTATCGGTTGCGGTGGATGCAAAGCGAAAAAATGACATTCGTATGTTTGTTGAAAATAATTGAGATGAATAAACTAACTGCTCAATAAAAACACAAAACATAAACTCCTGCATTTTCATTAACTGATATTTGATTAAACCAATATCTTGTTATATACTCATCACCTTCTTCCATAATTCAGGGATGCGTTTTACCCAGATTAATTCTCTTTTTTTTGTCAGTGCATCATCAACCGGCGAACCCCAATAAACTTTACCGGCTTCCAGGTCAGTACCAACTCCACTTTGCGCCAGCACCACTGCATTCTCGCCTATGGTTAATGTTTTACTAACACCCACCTGCCCCCAAAGCGTAACACCATCTTTAAGGGTTGTTCCTCCTGCTATGGCAACTTGTGCAGCAAGCAAACAATTTTTCCCAATTATATTGTCGTGGCCAATGTGCACCATATTATCCAGCTTTGATCCTTTACCTATTATTGTTTCTGCAGTAACCCCTCTGTCTATGGTACAGCCTGCTCCAATTTCTACTTCATCTTCAATTATAACGTTACCACAACTAACCATTCTCTTATACCAAAGTTCCCTGTCTTTTTTTGTGTTGTAATAAAACGCATCGCTGCCAACAACGGTTCCGGCCTGTATCACAACATCATTTCCAATCTCGGTATAATCCATTATTGAAACATTAGGGTGAATAACACAATTGCTGCCGATTTTTACATGGTTTCCAACAAAAACATGGGGCATAATTATAGTTCCTTCACCTATTTGTGCCGTATCGCTGATGGCATTACCTGATGTTGTATACGGCCTGAAATGTTGCACGATTTTAAGGTATGCTTCAAAGGGTTCATCAACAACCAGTAAAGCTTTATTGCCGGGGTTATCTACAGCTTCCGTATTTATGATAATATAAGAAGCCGCGCTTTGAATGCATTTGTTATAATATTTAGGATGGTCAACAAAAACCAGGTCACCAGGTTCAACTCTATGTATCTCGTTAATGCCCAGAGCTATTTCCTTTTCGTCACCAATCACTTTAGCATTTATGAGTGCTGCAATCCATTGTAACGATACAGGAGTAGAAAATTTCATGTGGTTAAATTTTGCTCAAAGGTAACTACTGAAGCTTTCAAAAAAATAAGTGCACACGTTAATACAAATGCTCAAAACAGGATACTGCTACCTTATTATTAGATGAGCGGTTGATACCTTTTTTATGGCTGAGAGCATTACATTATTTTATAGAACTACTCTTCAATAACTGCATAAAGCAAACTATAATCAGCACACTATTTTTTAAGGGTAAGGCTTTTGAGTGTGACATAAAAAATGTTGCGTGAAAATTGCAAAAAATAAAAGCGTTGAATAAAATATTTTAAACCCTGTAATGGCCGTAATTTTTAGTCTGACATACTTTTAAATTTGTGGTTACCAGTGCAGGTAAATAAGCTGTTGTAAACTCAAAAAATATTATGGTATACAGGCTGTAACCCAATGTAGTATTATGTTTCATTGTACTCATGTGTTAAGCTGCCTACTAGAATGTTGCATAAAAACAAGTACTCATAAAGGCAGGTTAGCGCCTTAAGAAGTTTTGATTTTATACGGCCTTATTAACATCCTAAATAAAATTGTGAATAAAAATATTAAAGAAATTTTTTGTGTATGAAAAAAGTATTTTTAATATTGTGTAAGGAAATTTATTTCCTTGTACTTACTAACCCATCCATATATGAAAGCCCGGTTACTTACCGGGCTTTTTTTATAGTATATGCAGCGCTACTTTACCATTTACAAACCTTACCTCGTATTGTCCCAATTCACTACCGATAGTGGAAAGCAAACCCTTGCTGATTACTTTAAGGTTCCTAAAAATGTTTACCCGGTTGGGCGCCTGGATTATGATAGCGAAGGCTTGCTTATTCTTACAGATGACACCAGGCTTAACCACCTTTTGTTAAATCCAAAACATAAACACGAACGGGAATATTGGGCACAGGTAGATGGAACACTTACAGGTAATGCATTAGCAGAACTAAAGAATGGTGTGGTAATATCGATAGATGGAAAGCCAATGAAAACCGCCCAGGCAATAGCAAAAATTTTAAGCAGCAAACCCGGTGTTCCGGATCGTAACCCACCTATACGTTTTAGAAAAAACATACCCACCAGTTGGCTAAGTTTAACCCTTGTAGAAGGTAAGAACCGGCAGGTAAGAAAAATGACTGCACAAGTTGGTTTTCCCACCTTACGATTGATACGGCACAGGATTGAAAAAATAACACTTGGCACCATGCAACCCGGCGATATTAAAGAATGGACAAGAGATGAAATTTATAAAGCACTTTTTAAATAATGTGCTGCCGGATGTTCCCATTTGTGTTAACCATGTTTTATTAACACAGTAGAAAATAGAATAAGAGTTGCTTGAGTTTAATAAGACTACCTTGCCCATATAGTAACCGTGCGTTACTGTTGTTGTAATACCGCAAGTGAATCACATCTTTAATACCCTCATCGATAGTTTTATTGAAAATAAGGTAGGCATAGCTGAACATTTTATAACCGATGCGTTAGCCATAAATTTAAAAAACAACCTTACCCAACTCTATCAGCAAAACCAGTTGCAATTGGCCGGCATTGGTAACAATGCGGTAGCCATTCAAAATAAGCTAATGCGCAGCGATGTGATTTATTGGCTGGACCGAAAGCACAACGACCCGTTTGAAAATGAATTTTTTGACCTTATGGACGGCTTTGTATCTCATTTAAACGAAACCTGCTACACGGGCATAACCAACTACGAGTTTCATTACACCTTGTACGAAACGGGAAGCTTTTACCGCAAACATATCGACCAGTTTAGAAACGATACCGGCAGAAAATTTTCAATGATCATTTACCTTAACTCCAATTGGCAGCAAGGCGATGGCGGTAGCTTGTGCATCCATCAAAACAATACAGCCCAAAACATAGCGCCTATAATTGGCAGGAGTGTATTTTTTAAAAGCAGCGAAATGGAACACGAAGTTTTAATTACCCATAAACCCCGCATGAGTATTACCGGCTGGCTAAAAACCAACTGATTTTTATAGCTTAAATTATCATCGTAGTTTTTTTTGTTACCGGCATTAAATTTTTGTGCATCTCCGGTTGTGTCACTCCCTTGTACCATATCTTTTCAAAGCAGCAGCACAGGTAAATAGCCTGGTCTTTTTGCTGCATAATGCTATAACAGTACAAGTGTGCGACGCAACAAAAGCTTCATTAAAACTTTAAAGACCGGCCCAAAAAATAAATTTAGTTTAAAAAATGCCGCTGTTTTTTAAATATGATGATCCAATTGCATTGATAAAACATTGCTCCCAGCTTTTTTATACACCAATATACCTGCATCCAATTATTTACTAAACTGAATTTGATCGGTGCAAATAAGTAATGTATTTTCACAAAAATTTACTTTTATGAAGATTTTTGTTGCCGGTTTACCTTACGATCTCGATGATGCAGAATTAGAAGAGATTTTTGAAAAGTTTGGAACCATTACTTCGGCTAAGGTGGCTATGGATAAAGAAACAGGTAAAAGCAAAGGTTTTGCTTTTGTAGATATGCCTATAAGGGAAGAAGCAATGGATGCCATTGAAAGTCTGAACGACTTATCGCTGGGAAAAAAACCATTGGTTGTTAAAGAAGCCGAGGAAAGAACCAAGCCGGGAGCGCCCAGGGGTGGATTTAGGCGTTAAGAATGCATTGTTTTTAGTTTGGCTTGTAGGTAGCTTCTATTAATCTGCAAGTGCAGTAACAGGTTTATTATTACTATGTAGTGCTATAGCCATATTATTGAATTTTACAAAGTTGCACCAACTGCATGATGTCTTACCGCAACCCGTGTAAAAATCCCGTTGTTGTATTTTGTTCCATACTTCGGTAATCTGGTGTGTAACGGTAGTAATATCCTGGGGGGTAATAATCATCCTGGTTTTTTTGTATTCCTTGTTTTTATCAGGTTCTATAAAATCGAACCCGGTACTTATTACCTGCCACGATGTGGTTGGGTTGTTATCAATAAGAATTTTATAAAAAACAGCCTGGCGCCAATAGCTGCCACCTTGGGGTTGGATCTCATTTGGTGGCATTAACCTGGAGTATGCGTTATCAAAGTCGCCCGTTTTATAATCCACCACGGTAACGCGGTTACCATCAAACTCCAGTTTATCAACTATGCCTTGTAAAGGCACCTCATTCACCTTTACATTTCTAAATGTTCTTTCTACAGCAACAATTCTGTTCCACTGGTGCTGGTAATTGTTATAGTAATTGGTTAATACATAGGCTCCATATTTTATTCTGCGGTTAAATTGTTCAGGCGAAAAGCAGTGGCGGTTATTGTTCATGAGTTCATTAAAATCGTTAACAAGATTTTCCGGGTCGGCAAATGTGCCATTGTTTAGCCTCATCTTTTCAAACAACCGCTGCAATGCATAATGCACTGCCGAACCAAATGTTGTTGCCTCGGATTTACCGGTTGGAATACGGATTAAACTGCAAAAATAAAATTGTAAAGGGCACTCCAAATAACTATTTAGTGATGAGGCACTCATTTGGAACCTATTGAGCACATGATCAAAAAAACCGGTGGTGGCCCGTTCAATTTCGGGTTGAACTATTTCAACATTAGAGTGATCATTGGTATACGATAAATGCAAATGGTTCCGCGCTCTTGTAGCAGCTTTATACAAGTTATTATTTACCTCATTTTGTTCTTCATCCTTTTGCAATAACGAATAAAGCGTTTTGGTAAATGTGCCAGGTGATTTACTTACAGGTGTTCTATTAAAATGAGTAGTTCCTACTATAAAAACATGTTCAAATTCATGTCCCGAAATATCATTAACACCTAAAAGGTTAACACCATCATTGCCTGCTCGGGGTATGGGTAATGGTATTTTTTCTTTCCTGGCCAAGTCAAAAATATTTACCAATTGTTGTAGCGACAATTGCGGATCGTTCCGGGTTTCCTGGTTAATAAATGCTGATATGCCGGTAAGCATTTCATTTAAATAAAGTTTATCATCACTTTTATCAATATACTTTAAAATGCCAAGATTATTAACCAGCGCTTTAAGCAAACTGGCTAAGGATAATGTTGGAATGATAGCAATTAAATTTTCAAGTGCATTGCTAACCGCCTTCATCGAGGCATTTAAACCGGTGTCAAATAAATCAAGCGGCGGAGAAATGGCTTTGCTATGTAATAGCTGGCGAAATGAAACCTTGTTAGGTGTATACCTCAGCCGTGCAACTTCAACAGCAAGCTTTGCTACTTCAATGGGAGGGATGGAGAAAAAATGGAGGTGAAGCAATTTAAAAAGCATTTCATCCCCACTATTCTGTATATCATTTTCGGCAGCCAAATAGGTAAGAATGGAAATCAATTTTTTACAAAATGATTCCTCAAGCATGTTGCAATCAAAACAACTTTTATAAGGTATTTTCCTTCTTGCCAGGTAACGGGCCATCTCTAATCCATAGACTTCATTATTAAAAATAACGGCTACCTGTTTAGGTATTACTCCCTGGTTAAGCAAAGCTTCTATTTGTATTGCTACGTGGGTTGCTTCCTGGTTTAAAGTATCAAATTCACTGATGGGAACGTTTAGAGGTGGCTGTTTTAAATGAATGATTGTGCTATTGTTGTTTTCCACCTGTTTTGCAAAATCAACAATCGTTTGATTGCTGCGATAATGCTGTACCAGGTTTACTAAAGTTTTTTCTATTTGCCCATCATCATTATGTGGATATAGGGAGTGTATATTATGCTGCTGGCTTTTATCAATAAATTGGTTGGTATCGCCAACCATAAAAAGGATTGGGTTGACTGACCCTTTTACCAATGTTTTTAAAAGTTTTACCTGGGCGCCACATAACTTTTGGAAGCCATCAACCAGCAGGTGTGTTATGGGTTGTTGGAACATTTGAAATACTGTTGCTCCTTCATTAATTATGGAAAGCGTTTTATTGATTGCATCAAAAGGTTCGTATTGATTGATGGATTGCTTTAACTCATCAAAGCGTGCCATTTCATTTATTGCGGCACTTAGCTTTTCAAAATCCTGATCCTCTTTTTCCAGCTTTCTTAAATCAGTGCACTCAGCTTCAATTTTTAATTGAATATCTGTTATTAACCAATCTTCCTTTTTTAGCAGGCTAAATAGTTCAT
>JBBSJX010000138.1:0-9490 GCA_038256825.1 Chitinophagales bacterium | reverse complement strand
CGCCAGCACTTCGGTCTTAAACTTCTGGATTTCAAAAATATTGGCGATCTGCGCTATCAACTGAACACCATCCCAGCCGCTGTCGTCTATCCGGCCAATAAAAGGTGAAACATAAGCTGCGCCGGCTTTTGCAGCAAGAATGGCCTGGCCTGCAGAAAATATTAATGTACAATTGGTACGGATGCCGTTATCGGTAAACCATTTAATGGCTTTAATACCATCTTTAATCATAGGCACTTTAACTACAATGTTTGGATGGATGTCAGCCAGTTTTTTTCCTTCTTCAACTATGGTAGCAAATTCCGTTGTTAATACTTCAGCCGATATATCACCATCAACCATTTCGCAAATGGCTTTGTAATGCTTGTTTATTGCAGCCTGCCCTCTTATGCCCTCTTTGGCCATTAAAGAAGGATTGGTAGTAACGCCATCTAATATTCCCAGTGCATTGGCCTCTTCAATTTGTGCAAGATTGGCGGTGTCGATAAAAAATTTCATAAACGTGATTTTTAATTAAAATATTTATTACCAGTAAATGGTGTAAAGCGCAGCAATAATTCCTAAAATTATTAAAGCCCCAATTGTAAATACCGGGTGTGTTTTAAACATTGATTTATCCACTTCAAGACCGTTGGCTTTAAGACCTTTCTTTCTGTCAACATAACTGATGATGAACATTCCTAATACACAAAAGATAAAAACAAAACCCATCCTGTCGAGGAAAGGGATTTCGTAAACGCCATCGGCATTGGGAACTGAGAACCCGGTTGATGCCAAAAAGGACAGATCCATAAAGCGCGGTAGAAACTTCAGTACCAAAGATAGAATAAACCCACCTATAGTAGCGAACAATGCTCCATTACTGGTGGCTTTCTTCCAGAAAAAGCCTAAGATGAACATGGCAAATATACCCGGAGATACGAAACCGGTGTATTCCTGAATATATTGAAATCCGCCTTTTTTATCAATCCCCAGCATTGGTGCAATGATGACTGCTAATATCATAGCCACAACCACCGTTATCCGACCTATTGTAACCTGGCGGTTTTCGGAAGCATCCTGGTTAATTCGTTTTTTATAGATGTCAAGGGTAAAAATAGTAGCGATACTGTTGGCTTTACCTGCAAGAGAGGCTACTACTGCTGCCGTTAAAGCCGCAAACGACAATCCTTTTAAACCTGTGGGTAGCAGGTTTAATAAAACAGGGTACGCCCTGTCAGGGTTCAACTCACCATCATGAAACATTTCGGTTTGAAAAACATTTTGCTTGTACAAAACAAAAGCGGCAATACCCGGAATAACCACGATTAAAGGCATCATCAACTTTAATACGGCGGCGAATAAAATACCATTACGTGCTGTAGGTAAATCGGCACCCAATGCACGTTGGGTTATGTATTGGTTACAACCCCAATAATTCAGGTTAACAATCCACATACCGCCCACCAAAATAGTAAGACCGGGCAAGTCAATATAATTAGGATTATCCCGTTCAAAAATCATATGAAAATGATCATCGGCCTGACTTTTAATTATACCAAATCCCTGAAAAGCACCGTTTCCTCCATTACTTTCGGCTACCAGGTCCAATGCAATATAGGTAGTTACCAATCCTCCCAAAACCAGGAAGAATACCTGCACTACGTCGGTATAACCAATCACCTTCATACCACCTAACGTAATAAAAATGGCAAAAATGGCAAGGGCATACATACAAGCGGTAAGGTTAATGCCCGAAATACTATTGATGGCCAATGCCCCAAGGTATAGAATGGAGGTAAGGTTTACTACCACATATAATAATAACCAGAAAACGGCCATAATCATTGCCACCGTTCCGTTATACCGCTTTTCCAAAAACTGCGGCATGGTGTAAATCTTGTTCTTAAGATAGATAGGTATAAAAAATACCGCAACAATTAAAAGGGTAACGGCTGCCATCCATTCGTAAGTGGCAATAGCTAAACCCATTTTAAATCCCGAACCACTCATACCTATAAATTGCTCTGCCGAAATATTGGAAGCAATTAACGAGGCACCTATAGCCCACCAGGTAAGACTGCCTTCTGCTAAAAAATACTCTTTTGATGCAGTGTGCTGCTCCTTACTTTTACGCCGGTAAACCCAAATGCCATAGGATACAACAACAATGAAATAAACAAAAAATACAATGTAATCCGGTGTGTGGAGACCTTTCATTAGACAAGCGTTAGTTTTTTAAATAAAGCGATTGATAATATTTTCAAAATATTCCTGTTTGCCGCTAATGGTAGCCGGCTCCCCTGTTTCAAGTGCAAAAGCTCTTAAATCTTCCATTGAAAAATTGCCTCTTTCAAAATCCAATCCTTTACCCGTATCAAATGATGCATACCGATCGCTGCGCAACGACTTATAATCCGATTTGGTTAAAATAGCATCTGCTGCTATTAATCCCCTTGCAAAAGTATCCATACCACCAACGTGGGCATAAAACAAATCTGCTGCATCCGTACTATTGCGCCTGATCTTAGCATCAAAATTTACGCCGCCACCCTGTAATCCTCCAGCCTCTAATAAAACCAGCATGGCTTCGGTTACCTCATTTACATTATTAGGAAACTGGTCGGTATCCCATCCATTCTGGTAATCGCCCCTGTTAGCATCCAACGATCCTAATACACCTGCATCGGCTGCAACCTGTATTTCATGTTGAAAAGTATGGCCTGCTAAAGTTGCATGATTTACTTCAATATTAATTTTAAAATCGTTTAATAAATCGAATTGACGTAAAAACCCGATTACGGTTTCACAATCATAATCATACTGGTGTTTACTTGGCTCCATCGGTTTTGGCTCAATAAAAAAGCTACCGGTAAAACCATTTTTGCGGGCATAGTCTTTTGCCGTGTGTAAAAAGCGTGCAAAATGTTCCTTTTCCCTTTTCATATCAGTATTCAACAAACTCATATATCCTTCTCTACCGCCCCAAAAAACATAGTTTTCTCCACCTAAAGCAATAGTGGCGTCTAAGGCAGCTTTTACCTGTGCCCCGGCATGCGCCACTACACTAAAATCGGGGTTTGTTGATGCACCATTCATATAACGCCTGTGCGAAAACAGGTTAGCTGTTCCCCACAAAAGTTTTACACCACTCTCGTCTTGTTTCTGTTTTGCATAATCAACTAAAGCCTGCAGCCTCCTTTCATTTTCAACAATGTCGTTACCATAATCCACTACATCTACATCATGAAAACAATAATACGGCAGGTTCATTTTGGTAATGAATTCAAAGGCTGCATCCATTTTGTCCTTTGCACGCTCTACGGCATCTTCTTTTTTATTCCACTCAAAAATATGAGTGGGTCCACCAAACGGATCGCCGCCATCATTTACAAACGAATGCCAGTAAGCACATGAAAATTTGAAATGATCCTTTAATTTTTTACCGGCAACCACACGGTTTTCATCATACCATCTAAAGGCTAGCGGGTTATCACTTTCAGGCCCTTCAAATTGTATTTGACCGATACCTTTAAAAAATTCTTTTTCGCCTAATAAAACTGACATATGGATTGTTTTTAATAAAGAGATAAATAATTAAAGAGTTAAGTTTAATTAATAAACTTCAAGATATTTTAAATAAGGATATAACCCTTGCGAATATTTTTGAAATTGACCAATACTTATTTTGAGAAATGATAAAGCAGGCAGTGAAAGGATTTTTGGCAAGCTCTACAATTTTTCGACAAGCCAAAATTGATTTAAAAATGCATACTAAGCCAACACTTTTTTATATATTACCTAAACTATTTTAATAAAAATCATCAAAACAATTATCAATATCATTCAATTTTGTTTCTAAATCTAATTAAGAGATACATTTATATTACAGGCAACCGTTTTGCCATAACATTGCAGTTGTTGCCAGACCGACCCTTGGCGATTCGCAATCACTTTATCATTTTTATAAAAGGCACCAGGGAATTTAAAATGAAAAAAATAGCGTTCAATAACAATTTAGATACCATATTATTTATTGCTGGTTATTAATTCATGTTACCTGGTTTGTAATCAAGGTTGCTTTAAGTTGCCTTAAATAAATTCGATCTTTAGCTCAACCGATTATTATAAATTATGGCTGATACAATTATTTTTTCATTGTTTCAATAGGTTAATATTAACCTGGATGGATATACCTACTTAAAATTATTTGCACAATCATCACTTGTTAAATCAACCTTAATGAAACCTATTTTTTGTTTGCTGCTTGCATTTACAACCGTACCTCTGTTTGCCCAAAAAAAGGATTTACCGTCAAACAATTATAGCTGGAACAATGCTGTTATGCACGTTAAAAGTGGAACCGAAAATCGCCATATTATTAATGGGTCCACCTTGGATTTGTCGTTGTTAAAAGTGCAAAGCCATATGCTTAAACCCGGCAAAAACAATGGCCGTTTTAAAACACTGAACAACGAGGAAAGATTGCTTATTGTAAAAGAAGGAACCTTGGATATAACGATTGGCAATACTACAACCACCTTAAATCCCGGCGGGCTGGCTCTTGTTGTAGCGGGTGATAAGCACCGGGTTAAAAATACGTCATCCACCCCTGCAATTTATTATGTGCTCAGCTACCAATCGAAGGATGGGGTTGATATTGAAAGAGGCAGAAAAGGCGGCGGATCATTTGTTAAGGACTGGAAAGATTATAAATTAATTGTAACCGACAAAGGTGAATCCAGGCCCATATTTGACCAGCCCTCCAGCATGTTTAAACGTTTTGATGTACATGCAACGGCGTTAAATCCCGGCTATATCAGTCACCCGGCACATACCCACCGCACCGAAGAAATTATATTGATGATAAAGGGAACCGGCGAAATGCAAATGGGCGATGTTTTTCATAAAGCCAGCGCCGGTGATGTGTTGTTTGTTAACTCAAAAGTGCCGCACATGTTTAATAATACTGGTAAGGAACAATGTGGCTACTTTGCTATTCAATGGCATAGCAATGCCGAATAATTCCGCATACTTAATGAGTTATATTTTTTTAATAATTGCTGCTGCTATTGTTGATGTAGTTGAATGGAGCGTCGCAAGCAAAGCCACATTAATAGTCAAACGCTGGCACAATAAAATTTAATTAATGTTATGCATTTAAAACTAATAAGCTTCGCTAGTATTGCCCTGCTTATACAAGGTTGCTCAACTTCAAATCAAACGCAAAACGAGGTTTCAAAAAGGGGTTTAAAAGATTATTTCGGCAAATACTTTGATATGGGGGTTGCAGTAGATATGCGGTCGCTCAGCGGACAAGACTCTGCATTAATTGTGCGGGAATTTAACAGTGTAACCCCCGAAAACGCTTTAAAAATAGGACCGGTGCACCCAACCGAAGAAGGTTATAACTGGAAAAATGGTGATGCTATTGTTGCCTTTGCCCAACAAAATCAATTAAAAATAAGGGGGCATAATTTGTTATGGCATTACGAGTCGCAAACACCAAAATGGATATTTAAAAACAAGGATGGCAGCACCGCATCAAAGGAGTTGGTTCTGCAACGTTTAAAAGATCACATAACCACTGTAGTGAGCCGGTATAAAGGAAAAATTTATGCTTGGGATGTTGCCAACGAAGTAATCTCGGATCAGCCAAACGAATACCTGCGCCCATCTGAATGGCTAAAAATATGCGGCGAAGAATACATTAGCAAAGCTTACCAATGGGCACACGAAGCCGACCCTGCTGCGTTGTTATTTTACAACGATTACAACGAAATCAATCCACAAAAAAGAGCGAAGATTTACAGGCTGGTTAATAGTTTACAACAAGCGGGAGTACCCATACATGGGGTGGGCCTGCAGGCACATTGGGCTATAAACGAACCCAGCCGCAGCCAGTTGGATACCACGTTACAACAGTTTGCACAATTAAATATTCCCATACATATTACCGAGCTCGACATTTCAGTTTACCCTAAGGAACATTCCTCACGGGCAGCTTCAGGTACCGAGGTAAACACAACATTTACCAGCCAGAAAGAAGCGGCACAACTACAGCAATACAAAATGTGTTTTGAATTATTTAAAAAGTATAAAAACAATATTTCAAGCGTAACCTTCTGGAACCTCTCCGACAGGTATAGCTGGCTCGACAATTTCCCGGTTAAAAACCGTAAAGATTATCCTTTGCTTTTTGATGAGCAATTAAATCCAAAAAAAGCTTATTGGGAAGTGCTAAAGGTTGCAGATAAATAATTTGTAGAATTGTTTTATTTGATTGCAATCATTTTTTTGTTAGCAAGCTTTAGTACTTTAATGCGCCTTCGTTGCAGCCTGACCGACGGCTGGAGGTTCACACTTTTGTACTGCATTACCACTCTCAGCGAACGCTTCGTATCTCGAAACCTTACTAACTGGGTTAGCTAGTTTTTTATTCATCCTGCTGCTTTGCACCTGCTTTGATTGAAGGATTGTAAGCCGGGTTTTTGTCGGGAAACAAGGCATTTGTTTGCTTCAGCCACAACATTAGTTTGCCTTTCAAATATTTAACCAGGTTGTGTTGTGCAGCGGCCAGGTTTTTTGTTTCACTGATATCGTTTAAGATATCATACAGCTCTGTACTTTCATCTTCATAATTATAGATCAGTTTATAATTTTCCTCCCTTATAGCTGACCCCGGTTTTCCGCCCTGGTTGCTGTAGTGGGGATAATGCCAAAACAACGACCGGCTCTTATACTTGTCGGGCTGGGCCAGCAATTGAAGCAAATCAATTCCGTCAATCTGCTTATCTCTTTTATAGGCGCTGTTCATTGCTTTAGCTACAGCAGGAAAAATGTCGGCGGTAGTAACTGGTATATCTGATACAATGCCGGGTACCACTTTACCTTTCCAATACATAATCATTGGCACCCTGATACCTCCTTCATACAGCCATCCCTTGCCGGCTCTTAATGGTCTGTTTACTGTTGGGCTGCCTTCTGCAGTGCTCAACCCGCCATTATCGGATGTAAAGATCACGAGTGTATTATCATCTAAGCCTTCTTCTTTTAGTTTGGCTATTATACGACCAATATTTGTATCCATGTTTTCTATCATTGCGGCATACACCGCGTTGTCCTGCACCTTTCGTCTTTTCCATCCATTTTCAAATTGCATCCAGGCTTCATCCTTTGCAAAGCGTTGGCTGTTTTGAATATTGAGTTGATCTTTTTTGGCTTCATACTTTTTTATCAATGCCTGCGGCGCCTGCAACGGATTGTGAACAGCATATAAAGAGTACATTAAGAAGAAGGGTGATTGTTTGTTCTGATCAATAAAATCGAGACTTTCGTTTGTAAGCCTGTCAGTGAGATACTCGCCCGCAGGGCCATCGGTTAAAGTTGGATTGGCATAGGGCGTAAAATAGCCACCAACGGAGTCATTAATTTTACCTGTAGGCGAGCCTTTGCTCCACCCCCCTTTATTAACCTGGAACCCCTGCTGATCGGGCCAATAGTTTGCTTCTTCGCCCAAATGCCACTTGCCGGCAAAAAAGGTTTTGTATCCATTTTCTACGGCTAATTCTGCTATTGTTTTTTCTTTCAATGTCAGTTCAAAGGCAGTCGGCTTTGCTATTAATTTTTCGTATGATTGTGCTTTACCATTATCCTGCCTGCCGCGTATCCAATCGGTCACACCTGTTTTAACGGGATATTTACCCGTCATCATGCTGGCACGGGTAGGACTGCAAACCGGGCAGGTAGCATAGTTCTGTGTAAAGCGAACACCAGCCGCCGCCAGCTTATCCAGGTTTGGTGTTTCATAAAACGTACTGCCGTAACTGCTAAGGTCGGCCCATCCCAAATCATCAGCCAATATTAACACCACATTTGGCCTTGCGGTTTTTGATTGAGAAAACAGGAGCGAACAAACCAGAAGGGTTGGAAGAAAAAAAAATAGTTTAAGTGTTTTCATTTTTCGGGTTTGTGTGTTGCGCCATTTTTAAAAGGCTAAGGGTTGAACTTTAATTAAATATTTTATTGTAAGCCGTATAGGGTCTACTATAAAAATAAATAATACAATTAAGATTGATGTGTCAATTATAGGTTGGAACGGTCGCTTTTGACTGGTCTCAAAACGTTAGCTCAAGCTATGCACTTTAGTGCAAGACTTTAGTTTCTACAAATCTATAATTTTGTAGGATGGAAAATTCCAGAAAGAGTACTCATAGCATTCATCAATTGCATGTTCATATTGTTTGGAGTACAAAGTATAGGTATTCAGTATTGAAAGGGGAAGTTCAATTAAGATGCCGGGATTTGATACGACAAGTTTGTGATAGTATGGATGTTAGAATTTTAAAGGGTGTAGTCAGTAAAGATCATGTACATCTTCATTTAAGTTATCCGCCGAAGATCTCAGTGAGTGATTTGGTAAAGCGTTTAAAGGGCAGGAGTGCAAGATTAATGCTGGCTGAATTTGCAGAATTGAAGAAACGTTATTGGGGTCAGCATTTATGGGGGATAGGATATGGGGCTTGGAGCAGTGGCAATATAACCGATGAAATGATTGAGAACTATTTGGAGCATCATAAAGAGGGACCGAACAGCGATCAGAATTTCATTCTTGAATAGTTTTAATGAACTTTCAGTTTACAGTTTTCAATGCTGTTCACAGCAAATTCAAATGACTTTCAGTCAATGGCTTTCAAAACCTATGGATTTCCAATCCATAGTATATTTAGTAATTGGACATTACGGGTTGCTGATAGTTGAAATGGTTACCACAAAGTAAACGTCATTCATTTCAAAGCTGCGGTTCATTATTTACGGTCAGGTTTTAGTGGAGGCTTTACTTTACTAAATGCATAGTTGCCTCAATTCGCCAGGGCAGCCTATAACAAAAGTATAACTCCTTTCGTAAATATTCCATTTGACCAACCATATAGTTGAGCGTTTGTCGTCGGGTGATCTGTTTACAATCCAAAGCCTTTAACCAGTTTAAAAAATTGTGGCTCCAGCTGGCATTATCGAACTGCTCGGGAATATCGATGCCGCTAAAAGCCAGTAGGCCCTTTATTCGGTTTTTGCAGCGGGTAAGATCTTTCCATATCCTTTTGCGGTGGCGAAAAAAGGATATGTCTGCTTCCAGTTGTTCGGCGGGGATATAGATGCTGCGCAGCACCCCGGATTGAAGGCGAAGCCCCAGGTTGCGGGCATCGCGGGCATCGGTTTTTTGCAAAGTGTCTTTTTGTGATTTGGGAATATCTGCCGGATTGACAATCAGACACTCAATACCTAATTGGGTAAGTTGCCGCTGTATCCAAAAGCCAAACTTACCGGCTTCGTAAGCAGCCACATAACGAGCGTTGGGAAAATGCTGCCGCAGGTAGTTAGCCATGATAGTTGGGTTGGGTTTTTGATGGACATTTTTTACAAACATGTCGTTTAAATAAATGCCCAAATTCCAACTTGCCTTATGGACGTCCATGCCTACATACACTACCTGACCTTCGAAATTTGTTTT
>JBBSJX010000137.1:0-9501 GCA_038256825.1 Chitinophagales bacterium | reverse complement strand
GAGGCTATTGCGGCAACGGGCCAGGGAAGTATCGTCAATATTTCATCCATGAACTCCAAGCGAGCCATTACCAAAGTGCTGGGTTATAATATGGGTAAGGCAGCAGTGGATTGTTACACACAATGGTTTGCTGTAGAGTTAGCCAACAGGTATGGCGATAAAATTAGGATGAATGCCCTGGCACCAGGTTTCTTTTTAACAGAGCAAAACAGGAGCCTGCTAACAAACCCCGGTGGGGGATTTACCGAAAGGGGTGAAAAAGTAATAAGGCAAACACCCTTTAATCGTTTCGGTCATCCCGATGAGTTAAAAGGTGCGCTGGTATGGTTGTTAAGCGATGCATCAAAATTTGTAACAGGGGCCATGATTTGTGTTGATGGCGGCTTTTCAATTTTTGGTGGAGTATAAAGCAAATTATTAAATTAAGATATAGGAATTTATGAATAAAAATAGATCGGGCGAAAAATTAATGCAACAAACTATGCGCTGGTTTGGGCCAAACGACCCCGTTAGCTTAGCCGATATAAAACAGGCGGGCTGTACAGGCATTGTTACAGCCTTGCACCATTTAAAAAATGGTGAGGTATGGTCGGTTGAAGAGATCAATAAACGAAAACAGGAAATAGAAGCTGCCGGTCTGGTTTGGTCGGTTGTTGAAAGTGTACCCGTACATGAAGCCATAAAAACCCAGGCCGATAACTACCTGGTTTATATTGAAAATTATAAACAGAGTATTGTCAATTTAGCCTCGTGTGGCATCAACATCGTTACCTATAATTTTATGCCGATACTTGATTGGACCCGTACCGATTTGAGTTTTGAAGTAGCTGATGGATCAAAAGCCTTGCGTTTTGAAAAAGCAGCACTGGTAGCCTTCGACCTGTATGTTTTAAAAAGGGCAGGTGCCGATAAAGAGTATACTGAAGCTGAAAAAGAAAGAGCAGCAGAACGTTTTAAAAATATGCCTGCAGAGGAAAAATTAAAAATTCAGCGCAATATTATAGCCGGCTTACCGGGCAGCGAAGAAACATTTACCGTTCAACAATTTCAGCAGGCGCTGGATGCTTACAAGAACGTTGATGCGGCTAAACTCCGCAGCAACCTTATTTACTTTTTACAACAGGTGGTGCCCGTGGCTGAAGCGCATGGAGTTAAAATGGTCATCCACCCCGACGATCCTCCCTACGATATATTCGGATTACCCAGGGTAGTGAGCACTGCGGCCGATGTGCAGCAGTTAATTGATGCGGTTCCATCACTCAGTAATGGCTTGTGTTTTTGTACCGGCTCGTTTGGGGTTCGTGCCGATAACGATTTACCGGTAATGGTTCAACAATTTGCCGACCGTATATTTTTTGTTCACCTCCGCAGCACCCGCCGAAACGAATGGGGCGATTTTTATGAAGACAATCACTTAGAGGGCGATGTGGATATGTATGGCGTAATGAAAGCGTTGGTGCACCTTCAGTCAACTGCTGCTTATCAAATACCTTTTCGTCCCGATCATGGCCATCAAATGCTCGACGATCTGCATAAAAAAACAAACCCCGGTTACTCGGGTATTGGCAGGTTACGCGGCCTCGCCGAACTGCGCGGATTGGAGTATGCTATTTACCGGAATTTACAGGCGGAGTAGGTATTTTTTAGATTTTTTTTCGGGCAGTACATCTTGGGTCATCATTGTTGTAGCCTGACCGACTGCCGGCGGTTCACTCACTTGTACAGGTAGTGCTTTACGGAGCTTTTATAAACCAATAACGTGGAGTATAAAGCAATAAACTTTTTAAATAAAAATAAATATGCAAACCCTGCAAACTGGTAAATTGTTGGTAAACAGAAAGGAGCTTTTACAGCAGGTGGAAGCATTTACAGGTATTTGGGACATCATAGTTATTGGTGGTGGTGCCTCAGGGTTGGGGATTGCTTTAGACGCCGTAACCCGTGGCTATAAAACATTGCTTCTTGAGCAGTCCGACTTTGCAAAAGGTACTTCCAGCCGTAGCACTAAACTAGTTCATGGCGGGGTTCGCTACCTTAGCCAGGGCGATATAAAATTAGTTAGAGAAGCAACTGTAGAACGGGGGATATTGTACAGAAATGCCCCGCACCTGGTAAAAAATCAGCAATTTGTAATTCCTGTATATACGCATTTCGATCATTGGAAATATACCATGGGCCTTAAGTTGTACGATTGGATTAGTGGCAGGTTAAGCCTGGGCAATTCATATGGTATTTCCAAAAAAGAAACCATTGAAAAAATACCCGGCATTAATGAAAAAAAATTAGTGGGTGGAGTAGTGTACCACGATGGTCAGTTTGATGATTCCAGGCTTGCCCTTAATTTAATGCAAACCATTTTGCAAAAAGGTGGGGTTGCCTTAAACTATATAAAAGTTAGCGGTTTACTTAAAAGCAATGACAAGATCAGCGGGGTGCAGGCTACTACAATCGAAGGCAAAGCTTTGCAGATTAAGGGCAAAGTTGTCATTAATGCTACCGGGGTTTTTGTTGACGATATTTTAAATATGGACAATGCCGATAAGGCAAAAACGATTTGTGTTAGCCAGGGCGTTCACCTGGTGGTGGATAAAAAATTCTACCCTTCAGGCAATGCGTTAATGATACCAAAAACAAGTGATGGCCGGGTGCTCTTTGCAGTACCCTGGCACGATAAAGTAATTCTCGGTACCACGGATACGCCGGTTGCCGAAGCCTCCCTAGAGCCAAGGGCCCTGGAGAAAGAAATAAATTTTATACTGGAAACGGCGGGTAATTATTTACAAACTAAACCTGCGCAAACCGATGTTTTAAGTGTTTATGCAGGCCTGCGGCCACTGGCAGCTCCCGTAGGTGAAAGCAAAAAAACCAAAGAAGTTTCCCGTAGTCACAAAATCATTCAATCTGCATCAGGCTTATTAACCATCCTGGGCGGCAAATGGACCACTTTTAGAAAAATGGGAGAGGATATGATTGATGCGGTGGAGAAAAAATTCCACTGGAAGCCATTGAAATCCGTTACTGCCAATGAACACATTTATGGATTTGTAGAAAGCGTTGACCGGGATGATCCATTTTATTTTTATGGTAGCGATATAACATCAGTAAAATCATTGGTAAATACCGAACCCGATGCCTGGGTTAGCAAAAAACTCGGTATCCATAAAATGCAGGTGGTGTTTGCGGTACGAAACGAAATGGCACAAACCGTTGAAGACGTGCTTTCGCGCCGCACAAGGGCTTTATTGCTGGATGCTGCAGAAAGCATTGCGATGGCACCGGCAGTTGCACGCATTATGGCTGAAGAACTACAATATGATGAGGCATGGATAGAGCAACAGGTTAGTAGTTATACCCAGCTTGCACAAGGCTATTTGTTAAGGTAATTATTGAATTAACTATTTTCCAGTCTACGCATTGGTTAATCTATCTAAGGGCAGTGCCAAGGGGTCTGTTTAAATAAATTATAAGAATCAATTAAATAAACTGATCATAATAAAGGTGTTTGATTTATATTGAATTTTTAAACGATTGCTTATGTCAAAATATGTACTTTCCCTCGACCAGGGAACTACCAGTTCCCGCGCCATTATCTTCAATAAACAAGGAAATATTATTTCCACTGCACAAAAAGAATTTACCCAGATATTTCCAAAACCTGGATGGGTTGAGCACGATGCCAACGAAATATGGTCAACACAATTAGGAGTAGCAACCGAGGCCATATTTAAAGTAGGGTTAACCATTCACGATATTGCCGCCATTGGTATAACCAACCAGCGCGAAACCGCAGTGGTTTGGGATCGCCATACTTCGCAACCTATTTATAATGCTATTGTTTGGCAGGATAAACGTACTTCTGATTATTGTAATCAATTACGCAAGGATGGTTCTGAAACCATGATTAAAGAAAAGACAGGCCTCGTAGCCGACTCGTATTTTTCGGCAACTAAGGTTAAATGGATACTGGATAATGTAGAAGGCGCAAAGGCTAAAGCAGCAAATGGCGACCTGTGTTTCGGTACCATGGATTCCTGGTTGCTTTGGAAACTTACCAGTGGTCAACTACACGCAACCGATGTTACCAATGCCAGCCGCACCTTATTGTTTAACATTCATACCATGCAGTGGGATGAAGACCTGATGAAATTGTTTGGCATTCCTGCAAGCATGTTACCCGAAGTAAAATCGAGCAGCGAAATTTATTGCCATACCCAAAAACTTATTTCTGCAGCCGAGGTACCGGTTGCAGGTATTGCCGGCGACCAGCAGGCGGCTTTATTTGGCCAGATGTGCACCCAGCCCGGGATGGTTAAAAATACATATGGTACGGGTTGTTTTATGTTAATGAACACAGGCGAAAAACCTGTTGCTTCAAAAAATAATTTACTTACTACCGTTGCCTGGAAAGTAAATGGCAAAGTGCAGTATGCTTTGGAAGGCAGTGTGTTTATAGCCGGTGCAGTAGTTCAATGGTTACGCGATGGCTTGCATATTATTCAACATTCGGCTGATGTGGAGGCGCTTGCCGATAAAGTAACCGACAATGGGGGGGTTTATATGGTTCCTGCATTTGCCGGTTTGGGAGCGCCTTACTGGAACCAGGATGCCAGGGGTTTGATAGTAGGTATAACCCGCGGCACTACCGATGCTCATATAGCCAGGGCATCCATTGAAAGTATTGCCTTTCAAACTATGGATGTTTTGCGCTCAATGGAGGCAGATGCCGGTATGCATATAAAAGAAGTGAGGGTTGATGGCGGTGCAACCGTAAACAACCAGTTAATGCAGTTTCAAAGCGATATACTGGGCAGTAATGTAATAAGGCCGATGGTTACCGAAACTACGGCCCTGGGCGCAGCCTATTTAGCTGGGCTTGCAACCGGCTACTGGAGCGATATGAAAGAGATAGAACAAAACTGGCAAAAAGAAAGAATGTTTGAACCCATTATGCCCGAAGAAGAAAGAAAAAGGCTTTCGCACCAGTGGCAAAAAGCCATTAATGCCGTGCAGGCCTGGACTAAAGACTAAAACAGCTCACTTGCAAAATGCTTGAAAACCTATTATCATTCTCAAAAAAAAAGTAAATAAATGACACCACTTGTTGGAGAGTTTGTAGGTACAGCCATCCTTATGGTTTTGGGCGACGGGGTTGTTGCCAATGTAGTTTTAAATAAAACAAAAGGCCAGAATGGCGGCTGGATTGTAATAACTTTTGGTTGGGCAATGGCTGTATTTGTGGGTGTTTTTTCGGTTGCCGCTGCAAGTGGAGCACATTTAAACCCGGCGGTTACACTGGCATTGGCTATGATCGGTAAATTTGCCTGGCAGGATGTTCCAATGTATTTTGTATCGCAATTTGCCGGGGCATTTTTTGGAGCCATATTAGTGTGGCTGGTATATCGCCAGCATTTTAATGCTACCGACGATGCCGATGCTAAATTAGCCGTTTTTTGTACCGGCCCGGCCATTCGCAGCCGCTCCAATAACCTGGTGTCGGAGGTTATTGCAACCTTTGTTTTTGTACTCGCAATTTTATTTATAGTATCGCCGCAAAGTTCCCTCGGTGCCTTGGATGCGTTACCTGTGGCTTTACTGGTTTTGGCTATTGGCCTTTCGTTAGGTGGCTCAACCGGCTATGCTATTAACCCGGCCCGCGATATTGGTCCCCGTATAGCACACTCAATACTGCCCATACCGGGTAAGCGCAACAGCGATTGGGGTTATGCATGGGTACCCATTTTTGGGCCGATGGTTGGCGCTGCGTTAGCCGCTTTGGTTTATATGTTTTTTCTCCAGTAAATGGTTGGTTTTATAGTAATTATTTTTGGTAACCGGCATACGTCCATTGGGCAGCATCCTTGCGTCGCACTCTTGTACTTTTTAATTTCTATGGCATCGCCGGGATAAGATTTACTGATGAACCTCTAGCCCCGATTGAAGTGGAAAGCCGTACCACGCGTTAGCGTGGGCGCCTTGCAACGTAAAGCGGGACCACTGCTGGTAGCTGCATTAAAGCTGTGCTTCAAACCATTTTTTTTATTAATTTAAGTCCACCCGCTTTTCGGCACTAAACGCGGCGAATTTATGAACCAATGCTTATTGGTAACTTCGTTTACATTTTTTAAATAATTGTATGATAAAGGTTGGTGAATATAATACGCTACAGGTTTTACGCGAAGTGGAGTTTGGTGTTTACCTGGACGATGGCCACGAAGGTATTTTATTGCCTAAACGTTTTGTGCCCACGGATTTAAAAGTGGGCGACGATATTAATGTGTTTTTATACCACGACTCCGAAAGCAGGTTAATTGCTACTACGCAAAAGCCAAAAGGCATTGTAGGCGAAATAGTAAAACTGAAAGCAATAAGTGTAACCGGGCAGGGTGCTTTTTTAGATTGGGGATTGATGAAGGATATTTTTGTACCTAAGTCAAAGCAGGTATCGGGCATGCGGGAAGGTGCGGATTACCTGGTAAAAATTTATTTGGACGAGCAAACCGGCAGGGTTGCCGCCACCGAAAAACTGGAGCCTTTTTTAAGTAACGATACCCTTACGGTTAAAGAACTGGAAGTGGTGGATATTATTATTTATCGCAGAACCGATATAGGTTACGTGGTGATTATTAACAACCAACATACCGGGGTGTTGCACTTTAACGAGATTTTTCAGGAGCTTGAAACAGGTAAAAAGTTAAAAGGTTTTATTAAAATAAGACCTGACAATAAAATTGACGTGGTACTGGGTAAACCGGGTTATAACAAGGTGGAAGATGAAACAGGTAAAATTTTACGCCTGCTGCAGGAGAATGATGGTTACCTGCCTTACCACGATAAATCGGACCCGGATGAGATTTACTCGTTTTTTGGTATGAGTAAAAAAGTATTTAAAATGACCACGGGAAATTTATACAAAAACAGGAAAATAGAATTTACCAAAACGGGTATAAAATTAGTTGAAGCCTAATGCAAGGGCAATTCAATAAAAAATTTGGAACCCTGGTTTATTATACTGGTTGCATAAATACGGCCGTTATGCGTTTCAACTATTTTTTTACACAGGGCTAATCCAATGCCGGTTCCTTCGTATTTATTATCATGTGAAAGACGCTGAAATACTTCAAAAATTTTAGTTGCATATTTATCATCAAAACCTAACCCGTTATCTTCAATGCTTATCTGGTAATGATCGTCTACAATTATGGAGGCGATGTTAATTACAGGTTGGGTACCCGGCTGCTGGTATTTTATTGCATTAATTAAAAGGTTTTGGAATAATTGGTGCATTTGAACGGGAATGGCTTTAAGCACGGGTAAACGACCAATATTTATCTGGGCCTGATTTGTTTTAATCAACATTTCAATGTCTTCTAAAACTTCGTCGGTTACCGCATTCAGATCGGTTGATTTATATAAGGTTTTATCGTCGCTAACATTTGAATATAAAAGAATGGCTTCTATCAGGCGATTCATTCTATGCGCCGAGCGGTTTATTTTTTCCAGGTAACTGTTTACCTTTTCAGGTAATTGCAGTTTAAATTTGTGTAGTACAGAATCGCTGAATATGATTATTTTTCGCAATGGTTCTTTTAAATCGTGGCTGGTAAGCCAGGCATATTGTTCCAGCTCATTTATAGTGTGTTCCAGTTGAATTCTTTTGCGTTCCAGTTCAAGCGCATTGTTTTTTTGTACGGTTGTGTCGCGTAAAAAAGATGTAAAAATCAACTTGCCTTCTCGGGTGGATTTGGAGATGGTCAGGGAAATAAACAATGGTTCTCCTGATTTTTTAAGCCCCATTACTTCCACGGTTTTATTTAACACCCTCGTTTCGCCCGTTTTCAAATAACGTTCCATCCCCTGCACGTGTAATATTCTTAATTCGGGTGGAATAATGATGTCGGGTAAATATTTACCAACCACTTCCTCGCTTGACCAGCCAAATATATATTCTGCCTTGGTGTTCCATAAAATAATTTCGTGATCCTGGCTCATTACAATAATAGCATCAGGAGCATTTTTAATCAGCTGCGACAGGTTTTCTTCTCGTTCAACCAGTTGTTGATTGTAAAATTTGAGCCTTTCTTCCTGTTTCTTTTTTTCGGTTACATTTTTTAAAATGGCACGGGTATATTCTGGTTTTCCATTCTGAAACTTGCACGAAACAAAACCTTCTGTAATAATTTGATTGCCATTTTTGCTTATAAAAATGGTGTTTCTTCCAACTTTATCTTCTGTACCTTTTAAAACACTTTGGCGGTATTGTATAAACGATTCATTTTCTGCGGGGTTTATATAATTATATATGGATTTTCCTATCAATTCTTCTTTTTTATATCCCAGTGTTTCGCTCCACGATTTGTTTACATATAAAATGCTACCGTCGGGCGCACATAAATGAACCAGGTCGCTGGCATTATCAAACAAGTCGTGGTATTTTTCCTCCGTTTCAATTCTTATTTTTCGCTCGTTCAATTCAATTTCCCTGATGATATTAAAAGCAAGTTCATTTACTTCTTTATAATAAACCACCAGCGCTTCCATTAAGTTTACCGAGGTTAAAACATCCTGTGTATAATTTGGAATCAACTTTACCAGGGAAAGTTTTTGGGAAGTGAAAAGATTTAATAAGTCAGTAAACTCAACAGTGTTATCCTCTATTTCCAAAATTTTCATTTGCTTCCATTCCTGTAACCTGGTTTTTACAATGTCCAATGCCTTGCCTGTTGAAAAAGCTGCTAAAAGATTTTCTATTTCAGATTTGCATTGTTGGTGAATATCGGGTTCGTGGTTAGGGGCATTAATTTTATCGATTGGAACTTTATGTGCCAGAATATTATTTATATAAATAGCTACCAGATTGTCTAACTCGTTTTGTTTTAGATATTGAGCATAATCATTTAGTAATATCATATGGGTGTAACTATTGTTTTGATGCAATCTTAAATAAATTTACCTATATAAACTGGTGTCGCAATATATAAATAAGTAGGTGGTTGCAGTACCAAATGTTGATTAAATTGCGAAGGAATAAATTTTGGAATTCGTATAAACCATAATAGGTGAGTCTGCAAGTTATTAGTGATAAAAAGCGCGATAGTAAAAAAGTGAAACCCATTATTAAATGGACGGGTGGAAAATTTGATGAGTTTCCCCTGTTCAGTCAATACATTCCTGTTTTCGATTCGTATTACGAGCCTTTTTTTGGTGGTGGCGGGGTGTTTTTTGCACTAAACCCTCCCAATAAAAGTTTTCTAAATGATAAGAGTACCGACCTGGCTCGTTTTTATGCACAATTAAATTCGCCTGTTTTTAAAAAGGAACTTCTTTTATATGCCGACGCCTGGGATCAGGCAGGCAAAATTGCTCATTTGATTATTGGCAAACTATCGGAAGCTTTTAATGAATATGTACGAAACAATAGCAGTTATGATGAGATGAAACACATTATAAATGGGGTGATCGATAACTTTTCGCAGCCTGATTATCACCCGCTCTTTGATGATG